>NZ_JAAHGM010000023.1:0-103374 GCF_010692625.1 Okeania sp. SIO2C2 | reverse complement strand
GATTGCATTTCAGTTGTCGGCCACCTCTTTTAATAGTTTAATAAGTTAAACATAAATCTAATATATCACAGTAAATGTCTATTTATGTTTAACTTTGTCCAATTATTTTAATACTGTTGATAGCCCTGTAGGAACGTTGCATGAAACGTCCCTACATTGTCATCTACTTAGGAGAAAAAGAGGCAGATTGACTTCTGACTTCTGACTTCAGCTAGTAAGGCCATTTCCAATTAACAATATCAGGTCGGTCAGCACCATACTCGTACGCATAGTTTTGACAAGAAATTTGCTCATTGCGGAAATGTTCTTTCGCATGAGCACCTGCAACTTTGAGTTTCTCTACTCGGTCAATGACATCCATCGCAATACTGAAGCGGTCAATATTGTTCCGAATAGCTAATTCTAAAGGTGTATTAATATTACCCTTTTCCTTATAACCTCGGACATGGAGATTATTGTGATTAGTACGACGGTAAGTATAACGGTGAATCAACCAAGGATAACCGTGGAAGTTAAAGATAATTGGTTTATCCAGAGTAAACAAAGTATCAAAGTCGCGATCGTTCAATCCATGAGGATGCTCTGTATTTGGTTGTAACTTAAACAGATCGACTACATTGATAAAGCGAATCTTCAAGTCAGGGAAAGCTTCCCGTAAAAGAACACTAGCAGCCAAAGCTTCCTTAGTCGGAATATCTCCAGCAGTTGCCAACACAACATCAGGCTCCATTCCCTGGTCGTTACTTGCCCAATCCCAAATGCCTATACCCTTGGTACAATGCTTAATAGCAGCATCCATATCCATGTACTGCAAGTGCATCTGTTTGTCAGACACAATCACATTTACATAGTTTTTGCTCCGCAAACAGTGGTCAGCAACTGATAACAAACAGTTAACATCAGGTGGTAGATAAATCCGAGTTACCTCTGGAGTCTTGTTAGAAACTACATCTAGGAAACCTGGATCTTGGTGAGTAAAACCGTTGTGGTCTTGTCGCCAAACTGTAGAAGTAATCAACAAATTTAGAGAAGGAATTTTTTCACGCCAACTAAGTTCATTGCACTTTTCAATCCACTTTGTGTGTTGACCCACCATTGAATCAATTACATGAGCAAATGCCTCATAAGTCGAGAAAAAGCCGTGTCTTCCCGTCAATATGTATGCTTCCATCCAACCTTCGAGAGTGTGTTCGCTCAACATTTCCATCACACGACCATCTCGTGCAAGCTCCCCACCATCCAAGTCTTCCGGTAGAAACTCTGCCATCCAAGTTTTCTTACTAACTTCATAAATGGCATTCAGCTTATTAGAAGTATTTTCATCAGGTCCGAATACCCGGAAATTATTCATGTTCTTAGCCATGACATCCCGGAGAAATACACCCAAAGGACGAGTATTTTCTGCTTCTATTGTTCCAGGTTTATCTATTTCTATACCGTATTCCTGGAAATTAGGCATATTCAATTGTTTGCAGAGAAGACCACCATTGGCATGAGGGTTAGCGCTCATCCGACGGCCACCATAAGGAGCTATTTCTCTTAATTCCGGTTTGAACTTGCCATTTTCATCAAAAAGTTCTTCTGGTTTGTAGCTGCGCAGCCACTCTTCTAAAATTTTTAGATGTTCTGGATTTTTAGCAACATCAGTCATCGGCACTTGGTGCGCCCGCCAGAAGCCTTCAACTTTGTGTCCATCAATTTCTGGGGGAGCTGACCATCCTTTAGGTGTCCGGAATATAATCATCGGCCACCGTGGCAGCTCGGCATTGCCAGAACTCCTAGCTTTTTGCTGAATAGCTTTGATTTCTTGAACACAATGGTCTAAGGTAGCTGCCATTGCTTGGTGCATACTATCTGGGTCAGACCCTTCAACAAAATAGGGCTGATAGCCATACCCCAAAAATAGACTTTTTAAATCCTCATGGCTGATTCTAGCTAAAATTGTAGGATTGTTAATCTTATAACCATTTAGATGCAGAATTGGTAAGATAGCACCATCTGTAATGGGATTAATAAATTTATTGGAATGCCAAGATGTAGCTAGAGGTCCTGTTTCTGACTCACCATCTCCCACAACTGGCACAGAAATTAAATTTGGATTATCCAGAATTGCACCTGTGGCATGAGAAAGTACATAACCAAGTTCACCTCCCTCATGGATAGAACCTGGAGTTTCTGGCGTACAATGACTACCAATACCACCGGGGAAAGAGAATTCTTTGAAGAATTTTTCTAGACCTTGTATATTTTGACCCTTGTCAGGATAGACTTCTGAGTAAGTGTCCTCTAAATAAGTTGGAGCTAATACTCCTGGTGCGCCATGTCCTGGACCGGACATATAAATCATATCAAGGTCAAATTTTTTGATAATCCGGTTGAGATGTATCCATATAAATGCTTGACCAGAACTTGACCCCCAGTGTCCCAAAATTCGACTTTTAATGTGTTCAGGGCTTAGAGGTTCCTGTAGGAGAGGATTCTTTTTAAGATAAATCATCCCTACCATTAAATAGCAAGAAGCGCGCCAAAAAGCTTGCATTTTGTAGAGTTCATCAGAACTCAGGGGCGTTCCTTCAACGGTTGAACGCGCCTGGCCAAAAGCACTGATCGAAGCTATTTTTTCTGGTGTTGATACCATTATTTTCAGATCCCTTATACAAAATTCTACATCTTTTGTCTTTTAGTAAGCAGAATAAATGTCCATTGCTAGGATTAAGTTGAGTTGAACAATTTCAAACATTCATTCTTGTTTCTGCTAATAGTGGAGATGACATGACTATATTACTATGCCAATCTAGCTACGAATAACTATAATTAACTTCTACAATAAAACTGTCATAAAAGATAGTTAAGATTTAGTTAAGTTTAGTATTTATAATTATTATCTTTATTCGAGGGAAAGAATAATAGATATATACCAATATACATATATACCAATTATGTTATAGGTTATAGAATGCCCTATTCAATCAAGGTTGTTCATTATATTTTTTTTATTATGTTTAATGAATTCAGCTTATTTGATAAATTTTAACTACTATTATTTTGATTTTCTCATACTTAGTTTAAGCCTATAATTTATCTTGATTTTTAGCTACTTTGATAGCTTGAAATA
Source organism: Okeania sp. SIO2C2 (assembly GCF_010692625.1). Taxonomy (NCBI): domain Bacteria; kingdom Bacillati; phylum Cyanobacteriota; class Cyanophyceae; order Oscillatoriales; family Microcoleaceae; genus Okeania; species Okeania sp. SIO2C2. Next base: position 100,259 of record NZ_JAAHGM010000023.1, on the reverse strand, counting down.
ATCTAATGTTTTTTGTGCAATTGTGTCATAGAAAGTTCTATATTATCAGTAAGTATCTTAGCAGCTTGCTTTGTAGAATAACTAAGATAATCTTTGACTTCTAAAGGAGAACCTATATTAATCTTAACGCCACACCGCCAGGGTGGAGGAGCTGGATGATCGTATAAAATACTAACAGGAATAATTTTTAGATTAAGTTCCTTTTTGCTAGATATTGCCTGTAGTGCTATACGAGAAACACCCGATTGAATAGGATAAATTTTGTTATTTTCGGGATATATTCTTCCTTCAGGAAATAGTACCAACATTTCCTGATTTTTTAGGAGTTGAACACTATGGCGAATACTAGAAATTCCAGGATGATCGCGATCAACAGGAAACCCACCCAAGCGACGAATAAACCAACCTTGAAAACCTCGTGTTTGTTCTTCGGAGACCATATATCGAAGTTTACGGTTAGTCACAAACAAACCTGCTGCATAAGCAATAATTAGAGGATCCCAGCGAGAACGGTGAGTAGGTGCAAGAATAATTGCATCTGTTTTTGGTATATTTTTTTGACCCCTGATTTCTATTTTGAAATAAAATGGCACTAATATACAGCATGACAAAAAGTAAGTTAGTGGAGTTAACCAAGCTGAGAACTCAGAGGTAACTTCCGCAGATGCTTGATCATTCTTAGGTTTATTGTTTTTAGTCATTGGTAGTGTAAAGGTAAGAAGAAGTTTACCGAAAAATTGAGTTTAAAGCTTCGCCCATAAGCGGGCGACTTTTTATTTGCAAGTGAATTGAATATATGCTACACTATTATTAGTTGCCGGGGGGCACTCGGAAACTCTAAACGGACGTGGAGGCAAGCATAAGACTACTGTCAAAGTAGCAGCAGTCTAAGCAGCGTCAACCCGCCGAAGAGCTACGGCTCGGTAGGAATCTCCGTGCCTTTAGGCCGGAGAGGATGTCAAAGGAGGAATATTTATATAGTCGTACAATATTTTAACAGACTCGATCAATTTTTTAGAGCTGATTTATAAAGTCAATATTAAGAGAATGAATACTTTACAGTGCAAGGGTTTAGCCACATCTAAGCCCTATGAGCATAATTTCCAGCAAGTCTAGTCTAGAAAGAGGTTTCAGCTTAGTTTACAAATCAGCTCTAAGACTATTGTTATATCATGTCCGGATAATTAGTGATAGAACTCCGTCCCGCGCTCCGCGTTAACGTTTGCGGTAGCATGACCTTAGGAAAGTTGTGCGCCTGCAAACAAAAAACTTTCTCCTTTTCCTCCTATTTATTCTTTCTTTCTTCCCTCCTGATATCAAATCCGGTTAAGCAGTTATAGAATGGTTAAGTCAGGAGGAGTCAACCTACCCCTCGCCCCTCCCCCTCCCAGGAGGGGAACTCAGGAGGAGAGAGAATTACAAAGATGAGCATAGTTATGACGATTGGAGAATTTTTTTATGCCCAATAAAATGGATTTGATATGACTCCTGACTCCTTTATCGTTATTTATAAGTATTCAACCGGACATGATATTACTTGTGTTGCTTTTCATTCAAATTGTCAAACGCCAAAAGACGTAGTGCTATAATTAAAAATCCGAATCCTACTCAGAAATCTCAGATCTGAAAATTTAAAATTAAAATTATAGACTTGCTTAACTATCAGATTCATAAGAAATATGTTCTGATTGATAAGCAGGGGGTTCAACATGAATCATGATTCTGGCAGGATAAAACCTTTCTTGTAGACGTGCTTCTACCTTTTCAGTAATTTGATGAGCAGTTTCTATATCATCAGAATTAACAATGAGGTGCATTTCAATAAATACCTGACGACCGATAACTCCACGAGAAGCAATATCATGACAGTTGACTACTCCCGGAACTTCCATAGCGATCGCATGAATAGCTTCTGGTGCAACTGCCATATAGTCTACCAACCAAGGCAAATTTTCTTTCAAAACTTCCCAAGCACTCCGAAATACTAAAAGAGCGACGGGAAAAGCTAACACCACATCTAACCAACGGAAAATAGGTAAATTCCAAATATTTCCTTGCCAAATACCAATTAATCCAGCTATAACAATTACTGTCACCCAGATATCACTCATCGTATGGTGGGAGTCGGCAATTAAAATACTACTACCGATTTTTTTTCCTACCCGACGTTCATAAAATGCGACAAAAATATTAATTCCAAGCACAATTAATAATATCCATAGTGCAGGTGGGGAAATATTTACTTCTTGAGTACCCCCCACTATTTGTTGTATTGCTCCACTGAGAATTTCAAAACAAGCAATACCAAGGAAAGCAGCAATACCTAGGGCGCCAATAGCATCAAATTTTTGATGTCCGTATGGATATTGTCGGTCTGGTTTAGGGGAAGCAAGATGATTTGTGACTAACCCTAAAATGTTATTAGCACTGTCAGTAACACTGTGCAAAGCATCAGCAAATAGACTCAGAGAACCTGTCCAAAATGCTATTCCAGCTTTGATTAACATCACTAATAAATTTAGTAGTAAAGTTATGATTAAAACTTTGCGGACTTGTTTACGATTATCGGTCATTTCAGTTATCAGTTATCAGTTATCAGTTATCAGTACCTCTAATAGACATCTCCAACAATAAAAAATCAAATCAATTTTCGCACATAAATTATCAATTATTTACCCCTACTTTGTACGGACGCCCTTATGCAACGTCCCTACGACTACTCCCTCTTTTCTAGATATGTCTATTAATAACTATTTTACTCAAACGTTTAAGAATACGAAGAACATCAAAAAGTTCATTACCCGGATTACGAATAGCAAACATTTTTGACGTAGCATATTGAGGAACTTCTGTCTTGATTAACTTAACAAAAATGAAACTGCCACCCGTCACAATTAAACCATAATTAGGATGTTCAGGATAGGGACTAGCCATTAGATAAGTTAACAATTGAGCCAGACCAGCTTCTATAGAAAACTCCGCTCTTTTAGACTCAATAACCATCACCCATAACTGCTCCTTCATAACAAGAGCATCAATTCGACCTCTAATAATCACCTCTTTATCTGCCAGTTCTAAATTAATAGGCTTTTCAGAACGAATGTGATAAGGGTAGAGAAAAAATTTCCCAATAAATAAAATCGGATCGACTATTGCCATTCTGACAATATCTTCCAAAAAAGGTGGATTTTGTAATAAGTTAAAATATCCTTCTTTAACTTGATTAAGTAGTTCTTTTTCCCAGTCACTAATCTCTGGCAAATCATCTTGCCATTCTCGAAAAAATTGCTCGTCTCTGACTAACTGCAAACTGAAATTATCAATCAAATAACGAAGACTAATTTCTTGAGATTGAATAGTTTTAACCATAAATTTAATCAGTAACTTAACTTAAAGACAGTTATTAACAAATTTACAAATCTATCCTCACTATAATGGTTTTCCAACAACTCACGCTGCATATTAATTATAGTCATCCTCATGCTAATTAAGGTTTTGGACTATGCCACGCTCGAAACTAGGGACTTAAAAATCCTACCATAAAACGATTACAAAATTGGTGGGCACGCTTACAGTTGTTTCTCTAGTTTTAGCCGTATATATAAGATAATCGTTAAGTGGATTTTAGAAATATGCTCATATATGGACTATTAATGTTAGCAATTATAATATTTCTCATCCGTTCTTCCGGTTTAAATCTGATTCAAGAACCGAAAGCTTGGACTTCATCAGAGCGAACAAAGTCAATTTTCCTCTTTCTGTGGAAGTTTCTTAGCTATATGGGTCTGTCTGCAATTTTTATCTCTCTAGGACTTATGATGGGCGTTATCGGCTATCATTGGGCAGCGGGTTTGAGTTGGATAGATTCTCTAGTAGAAGCTTCGATGATTCTTAGTGGTATGGGACCAATTAGTCCCCTCTCAACTACTAGCGCGAAAGTATTTGCTTCTCTCTATGCACTCTTTAGTGGTTTGGTTTTTGTCATAGCGATGGGAATTCTTTTATCTCCTTTGGTCTATAGTTTGTTAAGTCAATTTCGTGTTCATCTCAACAATGAAAATTACCAACAAGATGAGCATTTAGCAAAATGATCGAGTTCTAGAATTGAAAAATAAATGTTTGCAAGTCGTTACAGTTAAAGATGAACTTATAAGAGCGATTTTGATCTCAGGAGTCATGGAGAAAGAAAGGATTTGAATAGCATTAATTTTTAATTTCCTATTCATACATTTCTTGGAAATTGCTATATAGAGTAAACTATTTTTTCAGTGAGAGAAACTAAATGAAATATTTCTATGGGTTGTTGTGTTTATTTGGCTTTGTATTGCCATATTCTCAATTTATTCCTTGGATATTAGAACACGGTATTAATATTAATCTTCTACTTTCATAAGCAATATCATCTCGTATTAGTGCTTTTGCTTGGTTAGATGTTTTAATTTCTGCTATTGTATTGTTGGGCTTTATTGTTTACCGAAAAATTGGGTCTAAAGCCTTGCCCATAAGCAGGCGACTTTTTAGTTGATTTTATTTCTATAAATATGTTATCATACTATTAGTTTAAATAGGAATTATGAAAGCTAGATTTAAGTATCGTATATATCCCACTCCGGGACAAAAATACCGATTAGCCAAGCTATTTGGTTGTGTTCGTGTGGTGTGGAATGATAGTCTAGCTTGTTGTCAAGAAAAGTACAAGATAGGAGAGAATAAACCCACTAACTCCGAGCTACAAAAACAGTTTATCACTCAATCGAAAAAGACTGAAGACAGAGAATGGCTATCAGAAGTTTCTGCTATACCATTGCAGCAATCTTTAAATGATTTAAACCAGGCTTATCAAAACTTTTTCAAATCGACTAAAGGTGAGAGAAAAGGTAAACCTGTTAAACCTCCTAAATTCAAAAGCAGGAAATCAAAACAAACTGCTAGATTTACACTCATGTGGGTTTAAAATTGGTCAACATAAAGTCTATTTAGCTAAAATTGGAAAGCTGAAAATTATATGGTCAAGAGAATTACCTACTGTTGCATCATCAGTAACAGTAATCAAAGATTCAGCTCATAGATATTTCTTAAGTTTTGTAGTAGAAATACAACCAGAAATCTTACCTCAAACTGATAATTCAGTAGGTATAGATTTAGGTATTAAAACTTTTGCTACATTTAGCGATGGTACAAAGGTTGATGCTCCTAAACCACTGAAGAAACGAATTAAGAAATTAAGAAAGTTAAGTAAGTCATTATCTCATAAAACTAAAGGCTCTAAAAGGTATGAAAAGGCTAGGATTAGAGTAGCTAAATTCCATGCCAAACTGAAATATACAAGGACAGATTTTCTGCATAAATTATCTACTGAAATAATTCGTGAAAACCAAACAGTTGTTTTAGAAGATTTGAATGTATCTGGAATGGTAAAAAACCGCAAATTATCCAGAGCTATATCTGATTTAGGTTGGAGAACACTCAGGACTTTTTTAGAAGGAAAAGCTGAGAAATATGGTCGTGATTTCAGAGTAATTAGTCGTTGGGAGCCAACATCCCAAGTTTGCTCAAATTGTGGCTTTAAAGGTGGGAAGCTAGACCTGAAGGTGCGAGAATGGGAGTGTCTCAACTGTGGCACAAAACACGATAGAGATGAGAATGCAGCAATAAATATATTAGTCGCGGGCGGGCAGTCCGAGACATTAAACGGACGTGGAGGCAAGCGTAAGACTACTGCAAAAGTAGCAGCAGCCTGTGAGACGTCAACCCACCGAAGAGCTAAGGCTCGGTAGGAATCCCCGTGCCTTCAGGCCGGGGAGGATGTCAATAATACTGTTTGATGGTCTATTCTAAATAAACTTAATATATTTTCTCCAAATGCTGCTCCGGCAAAAGCTTCTGCAACAACGGCAGAATTACAAATAAAGGTAGAATATGGTATAAGTTTTGCTAAGTTATTGCTAAAACGTTGTTCAGAAGTACGAATTACTAAACGAATATTTGGATTAACAGAATAACCCATTAATGCTACTTCTAGATTTAACATTTCATCATTTGTGACAGCAATAATTCCTGTGGCAGTGGCTAAATTTACTTTCTCTAGAGATTTAATTATATTACCTGTAACTAGAGGAATTTGAGGGGTTATATCTGATTCAGTTGCTGTAGAACTAATTGCTACTAATTTCTGTTTAAATTCTTGTAATAAACTAGCTACTCGTTGACCAACCCTTCCTAAACCAATTATCACAACATGGTCTGAAGTCGGAACAGGATTTCTTTTGGCGAATTTAAATCTTGTACTTAATAATCTTTCTGTAATTAAACCATTCAGTAAAGCTACAAAAACAATTCCTACTAATGTTGTGATTAAACTAAAAAATTGCAGCCACCAAGGAAATTTTTGTTCTAGTTTAATCCCACCAAAAATATCTCCAAATCCTCCTAGTAATAAAACTGCTGTGCCATAAAAAGCTTCTCTTAAAGTTACATCTGGATAGTAAAGTAAAAATAGTAATGTACCAGTACATAAAAGAATTACTAAAATTAAGGCACTAGAAAAAACTAAGTTACGAATTGGGTTTTCGTGAATCCAATTCCAGTAGTTAATGACTAAGTTTTTAACATCCGTTGGTTTAATTTTTAGAATTGAACGAAATATTTCCCATAATTTAAACTGGTTTTTCTGAGACTTTTTTTGATTGTTTGTTGTTGTCAAAAATTCTGGTTTTTCAATATAAATTATTCGGTCGTTTGCTTGAATTAATTCATCACTATCCCAATGATAAAAATCTGATAATAATTGAGTAGAGTTAGGAGCGTAACTAATGACTTTCCGATGACGATTATTGAGCTGATAAACAGGACGATTATACCAATTTCCTTCTGGCTTGATTTCACGTTTGACTATTTTTATTTGGTGTTTTTCTAGGTAAAAAAAACCGATAATTTCTGATTCTAAAGCAGCAACGGCAAAAGCTGGTGCAGGTAATTCCGTAGGTTCAAATGCTACATAATTTCCTAACTGTTTACCTAATAGTTGATTGAGGTTTTCTTTTGCAGAACGAACTACAAGACGAATTTGAGGATTAATTAATCTTGCTGCTAGAGCGATCGCTAAATTTATTCGTTCATTACTTGTAACAATAAGTATTGCTCGACACTGTTGAACTTGACCTTGTGTCAAAATACTAGGTTCTCTTGCATCTCCAATAATTAATTGGTTCAACTTTGAAAATAAGTCTGAAATTTCCCAGTGTTGAGGTTGTATAATATCGATGGCATTAACAACTACACCAAACTGTTTTAGAGCAGCTACACAATGTTGTCCTAAACTACCTAACCCACATACTAAAAACTTATCTATTGATGGTGGGAGTGGGGTATTAGTTGTTGAATTTGTATTGTGGGATTGATTATTAGGAGTCGGTGAGGACATTGGATATCTAATATCAAGGAGTGAGGTAGTAGGGGAGTGGGGGAGTAGGGGAGTGAGGGAGTAGTCATTTCAGTTATCAGTTATCAGTACCTCTGCAATAAGGAGGTTTGACATAAGGAATATTCTCTTTTTTTTGATCTCCTTAAAAAGGGGGGGGGACTTAGACCACAATTGCTTGGTAAAGATAAGAATAATATGCAGTTAATGGCTAATAATCGGTCTTAACTTTATTGAATCCTGCTAATTATTTAATCATTGAAGTACTGTATCAGTATAGGATTATTTGTGGTCAATGGTATAGTACTAAGGGTGGAAAAAGAATGTGATTAATAATAACAGGAATTAATTTTTTTTTGTCAGATATCTCTTGAGATAAAAAAGGGATTTTAAAGGTAATAAATGATTTTTAAGCTATTTATTCTGACTCCTTCTAGAAAATTTCTAGCTATTATAGCAAACATTTATTAAACTGGTACAAATTATTCATATAGCAGACAAAAAGCAACAGTGGGAAAAATATTTCTCCTTCTAAAATTCGTCATTACCAAAAAATTGGGTTTAAACCCTCCCCTTGATCGGGGATAATAAATAAAAAATTTGATGATTAGTCAATCCTCTTCTTTTCAAGGAGAGGTAATTCTAAATTCGCACATTCTAAATTCTAAATTCTTGAATCTATACCTTAACCGCTCTGGCAGTCGCTATATCATGTTTAATGATATTATCTACAGCACAGAAATTGATTAATAATTTGTAGATGTTAATTATTTTGGCGTTGGTGAAAAGAGGTATAATATCATGTGCGGATAAGAGCGCGATAGAACACCGTTCCGCGCTCCGCGTTAATGCAGTTTTGCGCCAGCAAACAAAAAACTTTCTCCTTCTACCCCTCTTTAACTTCTTCTTTCTTCCCTACTGACTCCTGAGGACTGAGGACTGAGGACTAAGTAATTAAGACTAATATCATACACGCTATTGAGCAACGCCATTATTTTTTCTTGGTTGACCAACGCCATCTTAAAAAAGCAATAACTTCTTCTGGTAATAATATTAGATGAGGTTCATCTGAGATTAATAGTAACCAGTCTTCTTTCTGCTGACGTAGTTTCCATACAGGTGTTCTGGGATGAGATACTATCTGCCAAAAACCGAGTAAATCATAATTACAAAAAAATCCAAATTTTTGAGCATGATTTATGATTACATCTGTCATTATGTATAGCTCCACTCAATTTTTCTTAGTTAGTGTATATTAAACTTGCTTAAATACTTAATAAATAATTTGTAGACATTAACAGTATAGAAATATTTTATACTATTTTTATTCTGTCTATAAGTAAAAAGCAAATTTAATCCTGAAACATTATAGCTTTAATTCAAACTTAGTCAAGTATTTAACTTTTTTTTATAATTAACTCCTTCTTTCGCTAGATTTAAGGACAGCAACTAATACTGTTTCACTAAAGTCAGAAGTCAGAAGTGATATTAATGGAACTTAAAACCTATACTCTACAGTAGTTTCAGCTTATTATTTGACTTCATCAGTTACCAACTATCTATTTGTGAATTTTTTTAAGTGAATTGGTATAAGTTAGTAACTACACCGATGGAATTTGTATATACAATTGCTATTGTAATATTGTAGCGAAAAGTTAGCGATCGCTTGTCAGAAAGTTCTACCTTTAGATATAATTGCTATTTATCTTTGTCTAGTAGAGAACAGGAATAATCCCAATAATTAAGATGGTAGGGGAGTAGGGGAGTGGGGGAGTAGGGGAGTAGGGAAAGTAGAAAGATTTACATCTGAAGCATTCATCATAAGTTTTTTCATCACTAATTATCTAGACATGATATAAAACCTCGTTTTTTAAGGCGAAATATTTTTGGATTGGAACTCAAATCTCCCTGACAAAAATAACTTATGACTTGTGAGTTATGACTTGTGACTTCGCTAAGTTCGCTATTTATTAGAAACCGCTTTTTATCCCCTTAAAAATAGTAGGGGAGTAGGGAAAGTAGAAAGATTTACATCTGAAGCATTCATCATAAGTTTTTTCATCACTAATTATCTAGACATGATATAAAACCTCGTTTTTTAAGGCGAAATATTTTTGGATTGGAACTCAAATCTCCCTGACAAAAATAACTTATGACTTGTGAGTTATGACTTGTGACTTCGCTAAGTTCGCTATTTATTAGAAACCGCTTTTTATCCCCTTAAAAATAGTAGGGGAGTAAGGGAGTAGGGGAAGTAGAAAGATTTACATCTGAAGCACTCATCATAAGTTTTTTCATCACTAATTATCTAGACATGATATAAAACCTCGTTTTTTAAGGCGAAATATTTTTGGATTGGGACTCAAATCTCCCTGACAAAAATAACTTATGACTTGTGAGTTATGACTTGTGACTTCGCTAAGTTCGCTATTTATTAGAAACCGCTTTTTATCCCCTTAAAAATAGCAGGGGAGTAGGGAAGTAGGGGAGTGGGGGAAGTAGAAAGATTTACATCTGAAGCACTCATCATAAGTTTTTTCATCACTAATTATCTAGACATGATATAAAACCTTGCTTTTTAAGGCGAAATATTTTTGGATTGGAACTCAAATCTCCCTGACAAAAATAACTGATGACTTCTGAGTTATGACTTGTGACTTCGCTAAGTTCGCTATTTATTAGAAACCGCTTTTTATCCCCTTAAAAATAGCAGGGGAGTAGGGGAGTAGGGGAGTAGGGGAAGTAGAAAGATTTACATCTGAAGCACTGATCATAAGTTTTTTCATCATTAATTATCTAGACATGATATAAAACCTCGCTTTTTAAGGCGAAATATTTTTGGATTGGGATTCAAATCCCCCTGACAAAAATAACTTCTGACTTCTGACTTCGTTAAGTTTGCTATTTATTAGAAACCGCTTTTTATCCCCTTAAAAATAGTAGGGGAGTAGGGGAGTAGGGGAGTAGGGGAAGTAGAAAGATTTACATCTGAAGCACTGATCATAAGTTTTTTCATCATTAATTATCTAGACATGATATAAAACCTCGTTTTTTAAGGCGAAATATTTTTGGATTGGAACTCAAATCTCCCTGACAAAAATAACTTATGACTTCTGAGTTATGACTTGTGACTTCGCTAAGTTCGCTATTTATTAGAAACCGCTTTTTATCCCCTTAAAAATAGCAGGGGAGTAGGGAAGTAGGGGAGTAGGGGAAGTAGAAAGATTTACATCTGAAGCACTGATCATAAGTTTTTTCATCATTAATTATCTAGACATGATATAAAACCTCGCTTTTTAAGGCGAAATATTTTTGGATTGGGATTCAAATCCCCCTGACAAAAATAACTTCTGACTTGTGACTTCGTTAAGTTTGCTATTTATTAGAAACCGCTTTTTATCCCCTTAAAAATAGTAGGGGAGTAGGGGAGTAGGGGAAGTAGAAAGATTTACATCTGAAGCACTGATCATAAGTTTTTTCATCACTAATTATCTAGACATGATATAAAACCTCGCTTTTTAAGGCGAAATATTTTTGGATTGGGATTCAAATCCCCCTGACAAAAATAACTTATGACTTCTGAGTTATGACTTGTGACTTCGCTAAGTTCGCTATTTATTAGAAACCGCTTTTTATTCCCTGTTATCTGTTCCCTCAAAACAACTAACTTTTACCGAAAAATTAAGGTAAAAAACCTCTCCATTCATTGATAAAAAAGAAAAAAAATCCTTTTAACCCAATTCTCTTCTTCTCAATGAGAGGTAATTCTAAATTCTTAATTCTAAATTCTTAATTCTAAATTATTGAACTCATCAGCATGGTAATTGCTATATTAGACATCTCCATTAACAAAATCAGAAGTCAGAAGTCAGAGCTTATTTTTGTAAGGGGGATTAGAGCAACGCTCCAAAAATATTGCGCCTTAAAAGGCGGGGTTTTAGACCCATGTTATTTTGATAAATTCCCAATTATTTCCCTCTACTCCCTACTCCCTACTCACTCTTTTCTAGAGACCTCTATTGGGGTAAATCTCGTACTTGCAAAAATACTTTTTTTGTAAGAATTCAGCTATCAGCTATCAGCTATCAGCTATCAACTTTATTACCTTTAAAGGAGAAAAAAGCAATTTTATCAAAGCTTCAGAATACGAATCTCTAGTTGAGAATGTAGTAGAAATTAAACGAATGCTTGCTTCATTCATTAAAAAGCTGTTTGCGCAGCATGACCTAAGAATATCTAACCTCTAATAGCTGTTTGCTCCGCATTCCGCAGGAAATGCTTACCTTTTTTTTCCTATATATTCCCTATTCCCTGTTGCCTATTGCCTGTTGGCTAAAAGCGATAAATTTTTGGCTTTATTCTTGCATTGAGATGCACCCATCTATTCAGACGATATTCTCCAATCCTTTGTTATCCAAAAACTTGAGAAAAGCTTAAGCATTCTATATTTTCATACGCAAATATTATGGAGTAAATTACAATATATTGAAGCAATAAACGGCCAAATAAAATTTAAAACAGTAATCAATTAATTGCTGATGAATCAATTCAATAATCTCAAGTCATTACAATCAGTTTCGCGACGAACAATACTCAAATTATTTACCATTGGTACTGCCACTGGTTTACTGGGTTATACTAGATTTTCCAAACCACAACCAACAATTTTTGTACAAGATAATCTGGAATTACCACGATATTTAAACAAATCTAAAAGTGTGGTAGTAGTTGGTGGTGGATTAGCAGGATTAGCTTGTGCTTATGAACTTAGTCAGCGAGGTTTTAGGGTTATTTTGTTAGAAAAGTCACCACAACTAGGAGGAAAAATTGCTAGTTGGTCTGTTAATTTTAGGGAAGAAAAATTTATGATGGAGCATGGTTTTCATGGTTTTTTCCCTCAATATTACAATCTCAAAAGTTTAGTTTCAGAGCTGAATATTACGGATAATTTTAAGTCTTTAGAGTTTTATTCAGTGGTTTTTAGAGAAGGGAAATATGACCCAGAAATATTTCGTCCTAGCAGTTCTGCCTTTCCTTGGAATATTGTTGATTTAGCAATTTCTTCTCCTAATAGATTTAGATGGGGAATTAATTTAGTAAAGCCTAAACATTGGGAAGTTTTTGGGGCGATAGGTGGTTTTCAAGTAGATAAAACTTATCAGCAACTTGACAATTTGTCTGTAGCTAAATGGGTAGATAAAGATTTTCCTCAAGGATTATATGATTTATATTTTTTACCTTTTGCAAAATCAAGTCTTAATGCTCCAGATAAATTGAGTGTTGCAGAGTTAATGCAGTTTTTTCACTTCTATTTTTTTGGTAATCCAGAAGGTTTAGCTTTTAATGGTACAAAGCAAGATATGGGTACAAGTTTAGTACAACCTATTGCTCAAGAAATTCAAAGTAATAGAGGCAAAATTTTTACGGATATTGGTATTAGTAAAATTAATTGGAAACAAGGTAAAGTTGATTCTATTAGCTATCAGTTAGGAGAGGCTAAAAGTGTAATTCCTTTTTGGGTAGAACGTAATTTAGAAATAAATAAACAGGATGTTGATTATTTTGGTTCGAGCGATCGCCTTTTTGCTATTAAACCTGGTTCAGATGAGGCTATTTCTCTGACTTGTACTCATCAAGGTTGTACTGTTAATTTAGCTGAAGATGACAAATTTTACTGTCCTTGTCACGGAGCAGTTTATGATAGTAAAGGAAAAGTCTTAACAGGTCCTGCAAAACGAAATTTATCGCGCTACAAAATTACTCAAAGTCGAGAAAATCAGGTGCAGTTAGTTGGTATAACAGAAAATAAATCAGAGATTATTTCTACAGAAATTCAGGCAGATTATTATGTATTTGCTACGGATGTTCCAGGAGTTAAACACTTATTTAATGTGATGGAGGGAGATGTCAATCAAAAAGTAAAAGACCGAGTACAAAAACTTAATATAGCCGATCCATTTGCTGTCTGTCGTTTTTGGTTTGACCAAGACTTTGAGTGGAAAAATAGTAATTTTACTTCTCTATCCGGCTATCAATTAACTGATAGTATTACTCTCTATCATTGCATTCAAGAACAATTCATTAAATGGCATGAAAAAACAGGGGGTAGTGTAGTAGAGTTACACGCTTATTGTTACAAAGAAAAAGAGTTTCCTACTCAGGAAAATTTACTGACAACTTTTGAACAGGAATTGTATGAAATTGTGCCTGAATTAAAAGATGCTAATATGCTGCATCGGGAATTGGTAAACCAGAAAAATTTTTCCGGTTATCCTCCAGGTAGTTATCAAGAACGTCCAGAAACTAACAGTGGTGTTGATAATTTGATATTTGCTGGAGATTGGGTAAAAATGCCATTTCCCTGTGGTTTAATGGAAAGAGCTATTAGTAGTGGGTTATTAGCAGCAAATGAAATTCTTGAGCGAGAGGGTTTACAAAAGCGAAAATTACTATCAGTAAACCCAGAGGGTATTCTCAAAATTTGAGATTTATAAGGAAGAATTCATTAATGGATAATGGATAATTGATAATTACCTCTAGTTAAAACCATCGGATTGAAGCAAATGTGGAAATCTTATTTATTTTTTATCCTTCACTGGAGTTGCTTTTAACCTCTAGGGATTAATTATCAATTATCAATTGGTAAATGACACTCAATTGAATGATTCAATTTTACCTTAATCAAGTTATCCTCTAATCAACCCAAAATACCAATGGCCACAAAGCAACTTCTAGACAACCGATACCAAATTATTAACAAGTTGCAAGAGACTCATGTGAGCATAACATTCCAGGGAAAAGACACCAGAAGATTTAATCGTCTATGTCTCATCAAGCAACTTAAGACCTCCTACAACAATTTGCCATTGCTTACTGTAACAGGGGTACTGCTTACAAGAAACAGAGAAAATATGAAAAGGCGCTCGCTGACTATAGTCAAGCAATTAAAATCAATCCAAAATTTGCTGATGCCTACCATAACCGGGGTGCTTTTTACGAGGAACAGGGAGAACATGAAAAGGCGCTCGCTGACTATAGTCAAGCAATTAAAATCAATCCAAAATTTGCTGATGCCTACCATAACCGGGGTCTGGTTTACAAGCGTAACAAGAATATTGGAAAAGCCACATCAGACTTTGAAAAAGCTGCCGACTTATTCAAACAACAAGGAGATCAAGAGTGGTATCAAAACTCTCTAGAGCAACTCAAAGAGCTACGAGGATATTAATGAGTATTTGTAGGTGGGCCCTTGGTGCTCACACGGATTATGCCACGGATATACGGATTAAGAGGTATAACGGAGCTTATCCGCAGGATAAACCCAACATATCAGGGAGTTGGGTTTATCTTTCAGATAAGCTCCGCTAACACTTCGTTCTACCCAACCTACTTTGAACAACTACTGCCTTCTTAAAAGAAAATTGTCAAATGTTTTTCTATCTGTCATAGCAGGTTGAGCGCCTGATTTCGTAACACATAAAGCACCAGCAACAGCACCCCATTTCACAGCATCTTTTAATGACAAACCTGTATCCAATGCGGCTGCTAAACCACCATTAAAAGCATCACCCGCCGCCACAGTATCGATCGCTTCTACTACAAAAGCAGGTTGAAAAAATGTTTCCTCTTCAGTTGCACAAACAACTCCCCGATCGCCTATTTTTACCACAGCATTTTTCACACCACGCTTAAATAATTCAATAGCTGCCTGAGTAGCAGTTTCTCGATCGTTTACTGAAAACCCAACCAGTTGACTTGCTTCAATTTCATTAGGAGTAATAATATCAATCAAACCATAAAAATCATGAGGAAATTTTCCTGGCATTGGTGCTGGATCGAGAATAACCTTCACTCCCATTTTTTGAGCTACTTTTGCTGCACTCATAGCAAATTCTAGGGGTATTTCTAATTGCAAAAGTAAAGCTGTGGCATCCGATAGCAAATTTCTCAGGCGTTCCACATCTATATTATTAATACTATGGTTAGCACCTGGAACTACAATAATACTATTTTCCCCACGAGCATCCACAGCAATAGTTGCCACCCCCGTATGAATATTCTCATCAACTACTATTCCTGTTGTGTCAACATTAGCACCTTGCAAACTTGCCAAAAGTTGTTGCCCAAAACTATCATTTCCCACTCGCCCCACTATTTTTGTGGGAATGTCAAGACGAGCAGCAGCAACAGCTTGATTTGCTCCTTTACCACCACCCGCCGTCAAAAAGTTGTTGCCATTAATAGTTTCTCCTGAAGTTGGTAAGCGAGGAGTAGTTGTAATTAAATCAATGTTAATGCTACCAAAAATAATTATGCTCATAGAGTAAATAGCGAAACTATCCTAATCTTATCTTCTGATTTGTGACTAAATCAATAGGGAGAGGCGATCACTAAATCCTGAGTTTATCTAAAATATGGCGTTGCTGAATTGAAGTATGAATGCGCAATTGTTTGGTTCTGGTCAAGCCTCCTAAATCCCTAATTTTAGGGGATTTTAGAGTTTTATTCCCCCCAATTTTGGGGGGTTAGGGGGGCAAAATCATACCCAGAATCAGCAACGCCTAAAATATAATAACTAAAACGCTACAATTGATTTAAAGAACAAAAAAATCAAGGAGATAAAGGATATCAAGGAGGGGCACGAGAAAGATTCAAATTAAATTATTTTAATTATGAAGAGGTAACATTAACAATATGTAGTTTAGTTATACTAATAATAGGATAATTAATCCTAGCATAATTCATAATTTATGTATAAAATAAAAGCAATAAAAAAAGTATAAGAATGGTCGATAATTAACAGTAGCTATCTCTAATACTGTAAATTAGGTAAAGAATGACTATCTTGAGGAGATGGCAATCGCTCCCCAAAAGATAGTTGTAGTGAGTGCTTGAGAATTTTTGGAGATGTCTAATGCTTGCTTCATTCATTAAAAAGCTGAGAACTGACTTCTAACCCCTAACTCCTGACTCCTGACTCCTGACTTCTAACTATAATTACCACTAACTGGTGTAATAGGAATTTCAATTATGAACTCTGTACCTTTTCCAACTTCAGAAACACAACTCAAATTACCCTGATGTTTTTCTACGACAATTGAATAGCTAATTGATAATCCTAAACCTGTACCAGTACCCACTGGTTTAGTAGTAAAAAATGGGTCAAAAATCTTGGATAATGTCTCAGAATTAATGCCACTCCCATTATCACAAATTTTGATTTTTACTGTGTTTGACTCTGTCACTTCAGTAGAAACTGTAATGGTGGGTTTATGGTCAAATTCCTGTTGTTTATCTCGCAAAAATGCTAAAGCATCTATGGCATTACTGAATAAATTCATAAACACCTGATTCATTTGAGAAACATAACAAATAACTTGTGGTAACTGACTATAGTTTCTGACTATTTCAACTTCACGTTTATCTGACTTTTCCTTAATACGAGTATGTAAAATTAGAAATGTACTATCGATACCTTCATGGATATTTACAGGTTTCATTTCCGCTTCATCTAGGCGCGAAAAGTTACGGAGAGAAATGACAATATCTCGAATACGTTCGGCACCTACTTTCATGGAATTCAAAAGTTTCTGTAAATCTTCTACGATAAATTCCAATTCGATATCCTCAATTTCATCTTGAATTTCTTCTACTGGTTCAGGATAGTGTTCTTGGTATAAATCAATCAAATTTAGTAAATCAGAAACATATTCAGTAGCGGGAGAAAGGTTTCCATAAATAAAGCCAATAGGATTATTAATTTCGTGGGCAACTCCTGCCACTAATTGTCCTAAGCTGGACATTTTTTCACTTTGAATGAGTTGAGATTGAGTACGTTGCAACTGTTGTAATGTTTGCTCTAGTCGTAGATTTTTTTCATTTAATTCCCGAGTTCTTTCTTGTACTTTTTGCTCTACAAAAGTATATAAGATTGCATTTTCTAAAGATACTGCTACTTGAGATGATAAAAGCCTTAATATTTCCAAACGTTCTGGAGTAAATGCACCTGTAATTAAGTTATTTTCCAAGTACAAAACTCCGATGAGCTTGCCAGTATTAATAATTGGAGTACATAAAACTGATTTAAGTTTAGTTTGACTAACATAAGAGTCTGTTGTGAACCGATCTTCAGCAAAAGCATTGCTTAAAACAACATCTTGATGTGTTCTTTCTACATAGTTAATTATTGTTAGTGGTAAATTTTCATATTCATTAATTTTAGTTTCCTGAACTACCACTTCTTCAGAATCTAATGTTGCTTCAGCTTTAGTCATTAGTTTATCTTCTGTGAGCAACAACAAAACGCCTTTTTCAGCTCCAGCATTTTCGATGAGAATTTTCATTAATTTAGATAGTAATCTATCTAATACAATCTCACTAGAAATTGCTTGGGATGCTTTAATAACTGTGGCTAAATCTAGGGATTGGCCATGGTTGGTCGTGTCATGAGAAATTGCTGTAGTTTGAGTATCAATTATGCGGTCTTTAACTGTTAATATATTTTGCAATTCTGGATATTGATTCTCTAAATCTTGTAGCTTTCTAGTTGCGCCCCAATTTTGATAACCATAGTAAGCTTCTTGTAAATGAATTTTGGCATACTTAAATTTATTTTTATTTAGCCAATATTTTGCTGCTAATTCATTTCCTAATGCTTCATATTGGATAAATTCATTTTTCTTTGCTGATTCTATAGCCTGATTATATAGGTCTATAGCTTCTGCATTTTTTCCATCAATACTTGCCTTTTCTGCTTCTATTAATAAATATTTATGTTCAAAGTTTTCTTGGCAGTTATCTGCCCAAATTTTCATCTGCTGTTGATTTTTTTCTAGTTGTTTCCAATATTCTGTTTGCTTAGTTTCTGAAACATGAGGATAGAGGACAACTAAAATTAGTGAATAATAAAAATTAAATTCTGTAGTAGGTACTGTACCTGTAATAAATGTCAAATATTTTTTAGCTTCTAAGATGCTATGCAGTGCAGCATCTAAATCTCTATATAAATAGAGAATATAAGACTTATTAATTAGATACATACATAGAGAGTAAAAATTTTGATGCTGTTGACAACTTTCCAAGTATTCTGTT
This sequence comes from Okeania sp. SIO2C2, assembly GCF_010692625.1. Lineage (NCBI taxonomy): Bacteria > Bacillati > Cyanobacteriota > Cyanophyceae > Oscillatoriales > Microcoleaceae > Okeania > Okeania sp. SIO2C2. The sequence goes on along the minus strand of NZ_JAAHGM010000023.1, from coordinate 81,748 downwards.
TCGTTTATTTTGTCAATATCAAAGTCAATCTTTTCGTCTTGTAAAGAGTTTATATCCATGTTTTTTGTTTGCGACTGCAAGTTTTCTATAATATTTTTAATTCCGATTAAAGTATCTGTCGAAAGTTGATTTTTTGTTTTTTGAGTAAATTGTAAATAGCGAGAAACTTCTTTCCATATTTCTGAGATTTGTCTGCCTTGAAATAATGAATTAATGGCTGTGTTATGTAGAAGATAACCAGCATATTCTAAATCCCCTGATTCTAAAGCAGCTCCATACCCTTCATTATTAATTAAATTAGATTCTTTGATGTGCTTAAACCAAAAACTTAATCCATTCGCAAATCCAGCACAAGCTTTACATTTTAATCCTGAAATTTCCCACTTATCAGTTAATTTTAGTGCCAAGAGACCAAACTGATATGCGGAGTGATAATCTCCTAAAGAACTATTAAGAATTACTCCATAATTACAATAACAAAGACATGACTCAGCAACTGAACCATATTTTAAGGAAATATTGACACCTTTCAGCACAATTACTGTCCATAATTCTGGTGAAGTTAAATAGGTAGATGCCATCAAATTTGTAATTAAGGCTAAAGCTACTTTATATTTTGATTTCTCGCTTTTTGTTTCATAAATCAGACTAGCAATTTCTTGAGTGCCTAAATTCTCTTTTACTTTAGTAAATTCCTGATTAATTACTGTCTGTAAATCTGTTTCTGGCAGTTCTATTTCTAGTAATCCTAGAGCCTTTTTAGCTGCTGCAATTGCTTGTGTGTACTGAGCACGTAAAGTATATTGAACAACCAATAAATTATAAACTTCTGTTTTCTCAATAACTGAATTTGAATGCTCTAATGTTAATTGGATTAAAGCTTCACTTTCTGAAAAATTACTGTTTAAATATTCTACTATTGCCCCTTCTTTATATAAAGCAAAAGTTAAATCATAGTATTGAGTCCAACAATCCCGGTCTAATAGAGATATACCTGCTGTAATATATTCTTTAGCAGCTACATAAGCTGTGGCATCTTTAGCTTTTTTACCTGCTTCTAAATTTAGTTTTGCTAGTTCAATTTTTTCGGATTCATCTGTAATTAAAGTTCTGCCTATATTCAAATGATCTACTAAATCAAAAACTCTTTCGCTACGATATTCTGGAGGAGTATTTTCCAAGAATAAACGACCAATTCTTAGATGTAAAGCTTGTTTTTGAGATTCATCTATGAAAGTGTAAGCTGCTTGTTGCACTCTATCATGTAAAAACTTATAATTCAGAATTAAAAATGGATATAAATTCAATTCTACATTTTTAGCTTCTGTTTCTGAAGCAGGCAGAATTAATCCTTCCTGAATAGCAGGTAATAAATCTTGAAAAGTTGCATAAGATTCTTTTTCATAAATTAACGAAAGGGTATTCAAATCAAACTGGTTACCTACACAAGCAACCAAACTTAAAACTTTCTGAGTTAAGGTCGGTAATTTTTCCAGTTTTCCAATCATTAACTCCACTACATTATCAGTAATATCAAGTGCTGTAATTTGTTCCATATTCCACTCCCATCGAATCTGTTCAGAATCAAATTTCAGCAAATTTTCTTGATAGAGAGTCTTCATAAATTCATTAACAAAAAATGGGTTTCCTCCGGTCTTACTTTCTACAAGTTTTGCTAATGGTTGTACTGAAACTCGATCATTGTATAATGTCTCTGCAATTAATTGATTAATATTTTCAAATTTTAAAGGAGTTAAATTTATCTGATTTATTTGTGCATAATTCATACTCTCAGATTGAGTGCGAATAGCATTTAAAGTCATTACTAAAGGATGAGTCGGACTAATTTCATTATCTCGATAAGCTCCAATTAAAAACAGATACTTTGTGTCTACATCTGTCATCATTAATTTAATTAACTTCAGCGTAGCAGAATCTGCCCACTGTAAATCATCAAGAAATATAACTAAAGGATGTTCTGGTTGACAAAATAAACCGATAAAATTTTGAAAGACAATATTAAAACGATTTTGAGCCTCATTTGGTCCTAATTCTTGAATTTTTGGTTGGGTTCCAACAATCAATTCTAATTCCGGAATTACATCAATCAAAATTTGCCCATTTGTACCAAAAGCCGCTAAAAGTTTATTTCGCCATTCATGTAATTTAGCCTCACTTTGACTTAAAATAATTCTGACTAACTCAGAAAAAGCACTCACAATTGCTGAGTATGGAATACTTCGTTGAAATTGGTCAAATTTCCCACAAATAAAATACCCACCTTGACGGATAATAGGTTGAGAAATAGCCTGTACTAAAGCTGATTTACCTATGCCAGAATAACCAGCTACTAACATCATTTCTTTGCTACCTTTACAAACACGTTCAAATGCTGCTATTAATGTTTCAATTTCTAATTGTCTGCCATATAGTTTTGATGGAATTTTAAATTTATCAGAAATATCTTGACTACCAAGAGGAAATTCTACAATTGTTTCTATCATTTGTAGCTGATTTAAACATTCATCTAAATCAGCAATTAAACCCCACGCACTTTGATATCTTTCATCAGCAGTTTTTGCCAGTAATTTGAGGACAATATTTGATATTATATGTGGTACTTCTGGATTTATTTCATGTGGTGGTTTTGGCTGTTTAGCAATGTGGGCATGAACTAATTCCATCACATCAGTATTAGTGAAAGGAAGCTGCTGAGTTAATAATTCATAAAAAGTAACACCAAGAGAATAAAAATCTGTACGATAATCTAAAGAGCAATTCATCCTACCTGTTTGCTCTGGAGATATATAAGGAAGAGTACCTTCTAAAATACTTGGATTTTTGAGTTTATAACTGTCACGAGTTAATACAGAAGATATATTAAAATCTATAATTGTTAATTCCCCTGTCGTGAAATTAACAATTATATTAGATGGATTAATATCTTTGTGAATAATCTTAGCACTATGAATTTCACCTAAACTTTCAGCAATTTTAATCGCTAAATTCAAAAAGCCCAATATAGTAATTTTTTGTGATGTAATTAATGTTTTGAGAGATTCACCGCCAAAATCCTCTAAAATCATCACTAGAGTATTATTATACTTTTCTAATCCATAAACTTTAATCACTCCATAAAAATTCAAATAACTAAGAATTTCATACTCTTTTCGATAACGATTATTCTCAGCTTCACAAGGAAAATCTCCTTTGCTAAATTTAAGTACAACAGGTTGATTATTCTCCTCATACCTACCTCGATAAACTACTGAATTATTACCTTCATAAATTTTGGCAAGAATTTGTTAACCTGAAATATTAATCATTGTGAAATTTTCCTACAAAACTACTCCGATTTATTTATTAATTCTTAAATATTATCTCTAAACCCTATGTCTTCTTCTCAAATAACTTTTTTCCATGATATCCGTAACTTAGGAATTAATCACAATCACTGGTATGCTGTTGCCCGCAGTGTAGAGGTAAAATGTCAGCCTTTCAGCATTACCCTTTGGCATCAATCAATTGTCCTTTATCGGGACTCAGAGGGAAAAGTCCATGCTCTGGAAGACCTTTGTCCTCATCGTTTTGTCAAACTTAGTTCTGGTCGCGCGATCGCCGATGAATTAGAATGTGCTTATCATGGATGGCGCTTTAAGTCAAGTGGCAAATGTTCTTATGTACCTTATTTAGCAAGTAATCAAAAATTGCCTAGCTGTCAAATTAGAACTTTTCCAGTACAAGAGTTAAATGGTTTTATTTGGCTATTTCCTGGAGATAAATCAAAGATAAATTTAGTTTCTCCTTTAGAAATACCTGAGTGGGAACACCTCAACTATATAGCCACCATCTCAGTTATAAAATGTCGAGCCCACTATTCTTATTTAGTGGAAAATTTGATGGATATGTACCACGGACATTTACATCAAAACTGGCAAGCATGGGCAGCAGCAAAATTAGTAGATTTATCTGAAAATGACAGTCGAGTAGATGCTTATTATCAGGCTCAAAGTTATTACAAAATCGATAAAATTTGGTCTATCTCTCAATTATTATTTCCTAGTTTGCGACAACTCCATCCCGAACCATTAAATGTTAGTTATATCTATCCAAATTGGGTTTCTAACCTGGGCAAAGATTTTAAAATTTATTGTCTTTTATTACCTATTAATGAAAAACAAACCCAAGCTTATCTGATTCACTTTACATCACTTCATGCCTTTTGGCGTTTACATAAACTACCAGAATGGTTTAGAAGATTTGTGAAAAATAGTTTATTTGGTTCAGCTCAAAAACTACTTGATGGATTAGTGCAGCAAGATGTAGAGATGATTGAAGAAGAACAGCAAGCTTATCTGAAAAATCCCCAGCAACGTAGCTATGAGTTAAATAAAGCTTTGGTAAGTACACAAAGATTAATTAAAAAACAAGGCCTCCAATGAATCATAAATATATGCTGAAAATAATAGAATATCTGTTGAACAGCCGATAAGATACTTATCAAGGAATAAAACTTATCATACATAAGTTATAACCGTATTTAGTGTGAGGTCAAAAGTCCCTGAGTTAAATCAGGTCAAGAAAGAAAAATTGCTCCTTAATGAATCTGGAGGATTCCAAAATGGAGTATAACTTTTGAGGAATTATCAAGAGTTATTCTCCAGGGAGCAGCTATATAGCTAATGGAAATTAGCCTGATCAAAAAGCGATTTTGACAGCAAGCGTATTTCGATCAGGGTGATGAAAAAGAGCAAAGTATTTTTGCCGAGGCAAATTGATACCTGATGAGACTTTAAGGGGTGCAATGATTAATTTAGTAACCTTTTTTCCTCAATATAGTATTAGTTGGCCAGATAATGGAAAAAATATGGAGCAGTAACTTTAGGTACTCAGAATGGTCAAACACAAAAAAATCTGTAATGAAGTACAGGATGGAACAAGTCAGCGCAATAAATTTGGTATCTATACCAATATGTTTGAGCATAAGGGGGGTAATTTGACTGCTCCTACTGGGAAGATAAGTCCAGTGACAGCAAATAGAGGTCAAGCAGAATAATAATCCTATTCCTTTGCAAAACCAGTAATTAGGATCCCGTGCACTGAAGTTGCCGGAGAAGTCAAAACAGCCAATATAGCAGAAGCAACAAGGAACAAGGAAGAAAGAAAAATCTGGCGTTGTCTGAGTTTTAAGCTTGGGAAGATAAGTCCAGTGACAGCAAATAGAGGTCAAGCAGAATAATAATCCTATTCCTTTGCAAAACCAGTAATTAGAATCCCGTGTACTGAAGTTGCGGGAGAAGTCAAAACAGCCAATATAGCAGAACCAAGAAGGAACAAGGAAGAAAGAAAAATCTGGCGTTGTCTGAGTTTTAAGCTTTTGATATGTCCTAACCTTTCCTTCGACTGCTATATCTCTCACATTATGGATGGAGCTAGTTCAACATGGGTAATACCATTGGCATAATGTTTGGGTTTTTAGGTGGAACAATTTTCGCCAGTGAGGGGGGATACAAAGTCTTACAACACCCTAACCCAAACCGAGAATATCAAAGACTTTCAGAAGCTAAATGGTTTTTGGCCTTGAGGTGGTGCGAACAATTTCCAGCCCCTGCTGGTATCCTTAACTTCCAAGGTCAATTTTCTTTTTATAATCAAGCAGCATTAAGAATTGGAGAACACAATTTTTTACCTCTAGAGTATAGGCAAGAAATTTTTAATCAATGTTTATCCTTGCCAGCAGGTACAACAAAAACTTACTCAATTTTTGCCCCTGATGGTAGTTATTTTAGCTCTTTTGAGGTGATGGGAATTGATATCGATCCTAGATATGGTAGGATTGCTATTGTCAATTCACTCTAATTTTTTCAATCAAAAAAATTAGTAGTCCTAAAATAGTAAGGATAAAGGACATTAGAAGTATTCCGTGACTAGGCGTGTTTCCTATTATAGCACTACAAAAAAGTGTTAGGACATTGATAAAATTAAAATTCTTTACCTACAAAGTTTTGACTTGAGCTGATAACACAGTTCCTCCGTCAGGAGGATAGCTGAATGCTTAAAGCTGAATGCTTAAAGCTATACTTATCATTAACTTCTTTACCACTACCAAAAAATTAAGCATTAGGTAGGTGAGCAGGAAGAACGCTTATGGCAGCAATAGCAATGTAGATAAGGGCGAAACGGGTTTCAAATATTGCGACAAAATAAAATTTTGTTGTGCGATACCAATCTAATCTAAAGGCGATCGCTACTAACTTGACTAAGGCCACAGTATAGGATAAAGCTGTGGCTATATTTAAGCAGTTGAAGCAGTAAAGACTCAGTATAATTAGGACTGCAGTTCCATGATATATCATTCCAGGTACAGGAGAACTGGTTTTCTTTTTTCGCAACTTGAGTGTAAATATAGCACTGCTGAAAAATAAGGTATTCAAGATCCACATTGCCATAGCAGCTAAAGAAATATGGCCTGTCGTAGCTATATATGCTAAAGGTGCTGATAGACAGATAGCTGTAAATCCAATTAATTCATTTAGTATAGATTTTTGTTTTTGCTTTAGCACTGCAATACTATCCGCAACTAAAGCTGCTATTGCTAGGCAATAGATCCATAGCAAACATGGAGATTGAAAATATAGCCATGCAGCGATCGCCAGCGCAATACTTCCATATAACCCACCCCAAATTAGAAAGCGGGGTTTCCAGCTACTTCGCTGTTTTATTTGCACGACTAAGGGATGTTCTGCTTGCAAGGCGAAAAAAGCACAGATCAAAGCTAAAGTTGTTGAGTTTGTCCATTCCTGAGCTAAAGCTGCCCCTGTGATAAAGGAGCCACCCAATACTAGCAAAATTCCTTGCTCTGGAGAAAATGTCGGTCTATACCAAGCTTGTAGGTTGGAACGATTTTTATTAGAGGTAGTTGTTGATAACTCAACCATGATTAAACTCCTTAAAGAAGGCGATCGGTTTTGGACGTTAGGTATGATATCAAGTTCGGATTAGCGGTCTTACTGTAGGTTGGGCGAAATGTATCTCACAACCAAAAAAAAATAGACATCTGTTGGATTTTCTTCTTCATCCTGCCCATAAGCTGCAAAGGGTGAAGAAACTCCGCATTGGTGTTGGCCTTCTCCCCGGACGAATGATTGTTCAACCCTACCTACAAAGTTTACATTGAAACTAATCTTTATCAAGAATTTCTTGATAATTATTATTAATAATTTCACAAATCATAGCTAAATTTTAAGTATTGATTTATACAAAATTTTTAAATAGTTAGTAAATCGGGGATTTGTAAATAAAAGCTTAAACTCTTAGGGTCAGGAAATACTTAAATAAGAGTGCACGAGATAGGTAATTTTACTTCATAGAGCTGGTTATGGACTTTTGCATTGAACTAACTAATAAATTATTTAATTGATAATTAGATGCAATTATTTTGGCATAACCTAAAAAGCGATCGCCTCTTCTATGTTGAGGAGCGATCGCTTTAAAAGTTAACTAGATTTTGAAAAAGAGTGCTAATCTCAAGTTAGATAACGACAAAATCAGTAGTATCAATAGCAGCAGGAAGAACATTACTCAAAGTTGCTAAATTTTCTCCAGTCGCAGTCACTCGGAGAATAGTATCTGTACCACTTGTACTAATAGCAGTATTCAAGTCATTGAAAGTCAGACCATCTAATAAGAAGTTATCTGTTCCATCAATATAGTCTGTAATTAAGTCATTGCCATCGCCAGAACGTAAGAGGAAACTATTAGCACCAGCTCCACCAGTCAGTTCATCAACACCTAGACCACCATCAAGGAGATCGTCTCCGTCACCACCGTCCATGGTGTCTATACCAGCACCACCTAAGAGAGTATCTGCACCAGCACCACCGATAAGGTTATCTCGACCATTTCCACCATTGAGAGAGTCTCGGCCGTTACCTCCATCGAGGATGTCTCGATCGCCTCCACCTAAGAGAGTATCTCGACCACCATCACCGATAAGGTTATCTTGGCCAGCACCACCATCAAGGAGGTCTCGACCGCCACCACCGATAAGGTTATCGTCACCGCTACCACCGAGAAGGTTATCATCACCGCCTTCACCGTCAAGGAGATCGTCACCGTTACCACCGTCGAGGACATCGTCACCGCTACCACCGAGAAGGTTATCATTACCTGCACTACCAAACAGTTGATCGTTACCTCCCATACCGTCTATTAAATCATTTCCTCCTAAACCCTCGATAATCTCATTGTCACCATCACCGGTTATTACATCGTCACCGCCAGTACCAGTAATATCTGGGGTTGGTGTAGTAGGGTCTGGGTCTGGGGTAGGAGTAGGGGTGGGTTCAGGTGTGGGGGTAGGAGTAGGAGTCGGACTCGGAGTGGAGTTGCCAAACTCAAAAGCACCAATATCAGCTACACCATTAACAACGCGCTGGAAACCTGTACCCCGTTGGTCAGTAGTCAGACCAAGAGGGTTGCTGCCAGCATTAATAGCAGCACTGTCAGCTTGTAAAGCATGGGTTTGAGTAGGACCACCATTGTCAGCAAGGGGGTCTAGACCAGCATTAGTATTAGTGAGGTCGCCTGTAGCGTTGAAACTACCAGTTGCGTTTCCTGTACCAATTAAGTTGTTACCTCCACTGGTGAAAGTATTGTCACCGCTGCCACCTACAATATCAACATCACTGTTAACGTTACCAGAGACAATGGAAGAAGTAACTGTTGTTGAGGTACTCTGACTACTTCCAAAACTAGCAATACCGCTGCCCTGACCAGCAGGAGCTTCATTCAAAGTAATAGTGCTGTTGTTAATTTCAGCAGCACCAAAGTTGAAAATACCACCACCATCGGAGGTTGCTGTGTTGCCACTGATGGTACTGTTGGTAATAGTAGCAGTGGGGCGGTTACCAAAAACATCATCTTTGACGTAGAGACCACCACCGTCATCTCCAGCACTATTACCATTAATAGTGCTATTTTCAATAGTTACATTTCCGTGGGCAGAAATACCACCACCATCGGCAATAGCTGAGGTAGCAAGGTTATTACTGATAGTAGTGTCAGTAATTGTAGTATCACCATAGACAAAAACACCACCAGCATCGTTATTAGCAGTGTTACCAGTAATGGTACTGTTGTCAATAGTAGTATCGCCTGTACCAATTGTATAAACAGCACCACCAGTATCGAAGGCAAAGTTGTTAGAAAGGATGCTATTGGAGATAGTTGCTTGACCACCGTTGAAAATACCACCACCAGCAGCATATCCAATAGTTGTTCGGTTATTACTAATAGTGGTGTCGGTAATATTAGCTGTAGCACCTAGACTATTGAAAATACCACCGCCATCTTCATTAGCTACGTTGCCTGTGACAGTACTGTTGCTGAGTGTAAGATTTTCGGCGTTGAAGATACCACCACCATCTGCGCCAGTACCGGAAGCGTTTCCACCTGTAATGGTTACTCCATCAATGCTAACTGTAACTTGGGAAGCAGTGCCATCATCTATGTTAAATACACGGGAGGTATTTCCCGCATCTATTGTGACTGGGTTGGTTTCATCGCCATCAATGGTGAGGTTTTTATCAATGAGAAGTTCGCTCGCTAGGGCGATAGTTTGACCACCTAGACTGGGGTCGAAGTTAATTGTCTCACCTGCGGTAGCGTCGAGAATTGCTTGTCTTAGGGAACCAGCTCCACTATCATTAAGATTAGTTACTGTAGCCATAGTTTGTTCTACTTTTTAGTATTTAGTATTTTGTTCACTATTTGTTTAAGCATTGTTAATTGCTTCTCATCCGGAAAATAAGATTAATTTAGATTAGTTAATTTTGCCTAAAATTCAAATTAATTATGGCAATAATATCGAGAAATACCTTAATTATCCCAGTTGAATATTTCCTCAGTAAATCATCAGTTAATCTACTGAAAAATATGGCAAATTTTCTACAATTTTGCAGCAAATTATAGGTAATTTGTAACAATTTTTTTTTCATGTTATATGATGTCCGGATAATTAGTGATAAGAAAACTCTCTCCTTCAACTCCAGTTCTTCTTCTTCTTTCTTCTTTCTTCCCTCCTGACTCCTGAGGACTGACTCCTGAGGACTCCGTAATTATTTATTTATCACTGTTCAACCGGACATGATATTATTACAAATTACTAAATGCTTATTCAATTGATATTACATCCATTTGTAAAAATGACTTTTAACTATCATTTCACTTCTTCATATCTCAGCCTGAAAAACAGGAAAAAAATATGATTATTTATTCTGTAATTTTGCTGAGTTCGATTAATGATAATTACCGATGAATTGACAATAGACAATAAATATTTCAGCAACTTCAACTAGAAAACTCTGGTAGTTTTCACTTAGATGCTGTTAAATGATATAGCTGAAGGAAGAAGGAAGAGGGAAGAAGGAAAAATGTTGCTTTGTCTAAGTTTTAAGCTTTTGAACTGCCCTAACCTTTTCTTCGACTGCTATATTCAAATAATAAGTAAATTCAAGGAGATTTTTTCCCTTTTAATTCAAGATTCTAATTTTTTTTCCTGCCACCGTATCACAAGTAGGTAGGAATTCAATCCAAACAAGGGTGCAACTAACCTGATTTTCTTTATGCACTTAATCTCGATCATTGATGCTTTTCCATCCTACTCATTCTTTCATCAAAGTGTCAAGGGTAAAGGATTATTTTTTTTAAGAAAAGCTATAGCGCTACGCGCAAGTCAAAAGTCAAAAGTCAAAAGTAATATCATGTCCGGATAATTAGTTATAAAAAAACTTTCTCCTTCAACTCCAGTTCTTCTTCTTTCTTCCCTCTTTCCTCCTGAATCCTGAGGACTGACTCCTGAGGACTCCGTAGTTATTTATTTATCACTGTTTAACCGGACATGATATAATATCTGAATGAGTTTGAGCATTTATAAATGTTCTAATATCATGTTCCTCCTCCGGGGGAGCTACGAATTGCGGATAATCAGTTATAAATAAAATTTAATGACTGACAGTACCGACAGTACCAAAGAAATACTGAAATTATCTTTACTTTTCTCCAATATTTGCTCTTTTTCTCCTTTTTTCCCTCCTGACTCCTGAGGACTGACTCCTCACAACAGTTATTTATAAGTATTCAACCGAATATGATATAACCTATTTGTGTAGTCCTATATAAAAAATAGGTTGCTGAGTTCTCAACAACCTATCTAGTAAGGGATACAAAATTATTAGTGACTGATACTTACAGCGCTTTTCAGTTGAGTAAACCACAAAACTGCTGTAGGAGTCAGGAGTCAGAAGTCAGGAGTCAGGAGTTAGGAATCAGGAGTCAAGGTTCTAGATCCTCAAGTTGCCAGTGAATACAAATCTTCAATCATGTCCCCCAGTAATTACGACTGTGGTCTATCCATTTGAAAACTGCTATAATAGCAACTGGATATTAGATAATAGTAAAGTCGTCATTTATATCCAGGGCAACAACCCCACTAACATCTTCTAATTCTGCCAAAATTTGTGAATCATCACCAACCGTATTATCGCCATTAGCATCATAAATGAGGTAAGTTTTACCTTCAACTTCGTAGGCAAATAAACCAGGGTTTCCAGCTATTAACACATTTCCAGAAATATTGGTAGTTTGTACATCGGTAGCAATATTATCAACAGCAGGAATAACTGTGCTAGAAAATGCAATAGTATCCCCACCGACGACACCTAAGTCCTCAAAACCAGTAATGCGGTCGTACAAACCAGCACTAATGGCAGTACCAATAGAAGCAGCATCCGCAGCATTAAACTTCGCACCACCGTCATCAGCACTGGTATAAACAAAAGTATTATTGCCATTATCATCAGAGAGGGTATCCGCTCCCAGACCACCAATAAAGATATCATCATCGTCACCCCCATCTATGGAGTCGTTACCGTCACCACCGACTAAACTGTCGTTTTCATCATCTCCTGCTAAAGTGTCGTTACCTGCTAAACCTTCCAGAGTATCGTCGCCTCCGCTACCATCAAAATTATCATTAAACTCACCACCCACCAAGAAGTCAGGATCATTACTAACATCCAGAATATTTACCGTAGCAGTAGCAGTAGCTTCGTCGAGACCATCCGTAATGGTGTATTGAAAGAGGTCGGTACCAGTGCCAAACACTGCTGTGTATTGAACTTGAGTACCCAAGTTATTTAAGATACCCAAAGGCTCATCATTGCTAAGAGTTGTAATTGACAAAGGATCTGGGCCATCAATATCGCTGTCATTTCCCAACACATCAATTGTTATCACATTCCCCAAATTGGTAAATACTGGCCCGTCATCAATGGCAATGGGCAGGTCATTTACTGGGGTGACATCAATATTAATAACTTGGGTAGAGGAACTATTTTCGTCATTGCCATCATCAACGGTGTAACTGAAAGTGCTAGCAGCTCCATTAGCGTTAGCAACTGGAACAAATGTTAATGATGTTAGTTGGTCTGTGGTTAACTGTTGACCAATAGTTACCGCAGTTACCGGAGTATCATTTGACAATAGTACTTGCCCAATTTCTGGGTTAGGAATACTGTCAACAGTAATAGTTAACGCATCACCATCGGGGTCAGTGGGTGCTGGAATGTCTAAGGTCGCATTATTATCTTCCTCCAAGATGACAGTTTTATCAGCTTCTACTTCGGGAGGTCGGTTAGCTTCGACGATATTAATATTTAACAACCCACTGGTAGTACCGCCGTCTTGGTCTGTAACCAGGAAATTAAAACTGTCAGTGCCAATACTAGCAGTAGTAGTTGCATAACTAATTTCTCCATTATCGAGATTTTCCTGAGTGAATTTACTTCCTACTGCTAAAGTTTCTCCTCCCTGTTGTAATTCCCCTAAAGTCGGCACTTCAGTCAGGGTATATTGTAGAGAAGCAGCAGTGGCAGTTTCTACATCAGGGTCAATAAATTGGAGATTTTCTGTAGGAATGACCTTACTTTGACCAATAAATGCACTTAGGTCAGTCGTAGTACCGACAGGTGGATCGTTGACCCGAATATTAAAGGTATCTGTCACTTTACCGCCATCAACATCGATGACTTGGAAACTAAAGGAGTCATCATTTGTATCAGTAGCTGTGTGTTGGTAGATAACTACGCCACTATTGATATTTTCTTGAGTGAAAGTATTGGTGGGGTTATCCTCCAGTTGTAATATTCCTGCTGCTGCTTCAGTGGTAACTGTATAAGTAAAAGCATTTGTACCATTATCCCCATCCGTTGTCTGCAATAAATTCTGACTGATGCTTCCTGTCCCCCCAAGGTTGACAACCAGTTCGCTGTTTTTAGTAATTTCGGGGATGTCGTTGACCAAGATATTAGCAGTACCAACACCTTCACTAAAGGCATTTGTGCCACCTATGGTTGAGATATCGGTTAGTTCGCTAGTATTACTGCTGCCGTCGGTGGTATCCCAACCACGGAATTGAATAGTGGCATCGCCGAAAAAGTCGGTATTGGGAACAAAACGTAGGCGTTCACTTGTTGTAGCTGTCAGTAATGTCGTATTGCTATTACTCACGTCTACCCAGTTTGTACCATCATCTACGGAATATTGCCACAGACCATTACTATTATCTATTTGAGTAATAGCTATTCCGCTACTCGCTCCTCCATCAGCATCTGTAACTGCACCAGCGATCATACTTGCGACGGGAGTGCCAGTATTATTTACTTCATTTTCATTGATAGTTGTCAGAGCTAAATTTCCTAGGTCTGTTAGTACTGGTGCATCGTTTAATGCTTCTACTTGTACGGATATAGTACCTGTTTGAGTCGCAGTAGCATCGTTAGCTGTTTCTGTTGCTGTAGCTGTAACTGTTAAGTCAAAACTAAAGGTTGTTCCGGTCTCTCGGTCTCCAGGAGGGGAGATAGTTAAATTGGTTAATTCCTCTGGGGTCAAAACCCAACTACCATCACCTTGGTCTGTTCCTGCGGAAAGAGTTGCTCCTGCTGGCACTCCACTAATAGTAATAGACAGATTTTCTGAACCGCTAGTATCTACTAAACTAGCAGCTATACCCAGAGGTAGCTCTTCTATATCTGTTCCTGATACATTTGGTGTAGATATTTCCAGGTTAGGAGTATCGGCAACGGGAGTAACATTAATGTTGACTGTTGCTGTATCTGTGAACCCTTGAGTATCCGTAATAGTATATGTGAAACTCTCCTCCCCACTAAAATTCTCATTAGGCGTATAGATGAAACTCTCTGTTGTTTCTGCTAAAGTGCCATTTTTAATATTATCGGCAGCAAACTCAGTAATTGTAATTTGCTCACCATCAGCTTCGGAATCATTTGCCAATAATTCTGACTTATTAATAGTTATTGCCGTATCTTCGTTAGTCTCAAATACATCATCACCAGCTATGGGAGAGGTATCACCGGGATTAATATTAATATTTAGTAACCCACTGGTCGTACCCCCGTCTTGGTCAGTCACAACATAACTAAATGTATCTGTTCCAGGTTCATCTCCTGTATGTTGGTAAGAGAGACTGCCTTGGTCAATATCCTCTTGAGTGAAAGTATCCGTTACTTCCAGAATCGCCTTTCCTAGTTGTAGTTTTCCACTGGTTGGTAATTCTGTAACTTCATAAATTAGAGTTTCTGCAACAGCATCAGTATCAGGATCTTCTGCCAGTAGATTTTTATTAGTAATTTCTTCCTGGGTATCTTCATCGAGACTTAAATTTTTGCTCGTAATATTTGGCGGGACATTAACTCTGATTTCAAATGTGTCTGTGGTTTCACCTCCTACCTGGTCTGAAACACTGAAACTAAAAGAATCATTTTTAGTATCATTATTATCGTGTTCATAAGTAAGTAACCCTTGGTCAATATCCTCCTGAGTAAAACTGGTAAAGCTTCCTCCATCAACTAGCAAATTACCACGAGTAGGGAATTCTGTAACCGTATAAATTAGAGAAGTCTTACTATCATCGGTTGTTTCTAGGAGAGTATTATCTATTATTCCAGTCTCTTGTGTATTGACCACTAATTCGGTATTCGTTCCCACCAATGGTAAATCATTAATACTGAGATTAATTAAAGCAGTATCAGTTTGAGGTTCGCCTAAACCTGTGTTGCCTTGGTCATTTACCGAGATGCTGATAGAATCACTACCTGAGTTATTACCTGTATATGTCAGGGTGTTGAGAGATTGGTTAATATTTTCTAAACTTCCGGTAAATACTATTTCCGCATCTGCTTGACCATCACCAGTTGTAAAGGTGAGACCAGAGGTAGAATTAAGGGTGAGATTACCGTCATTAGTAGTTTCTAGGGTAACTTCTAATTCTCCGTCTCCAGCATCGGGGTCTGTTACCTCAATACCAACAATATCTAATTGTTCCCCTTCATTAACCAGTTGTTGGTCGTCAGGAATTGTAATTTCTGGTGGGTCGTTGACATTGAGCAGGGCGATCGTAAATGACTTAGTTAAGTTTTCTCCAGCATTGTCAAATGTTCTGACTTGGATGTCATAGGTCTCTTGTTGCTCAAAATCAAGATTTGCTCCCTCTGCTACAACTAGCTGGTCTTCGTTGAGAGCAAAGCGTCCATCAGCATCATCAACTAATCTATATTCATGGACATCACTTTCATCTGGGTCTTCTGTGGTAAATGTACCAATAACTGTACCTGCTTCACTATTTTCTTCCACACTATCGTTATCTAACAGAATGTCAGTGGGAGGATCGTTGAGAGAAGGTGGCGTTACTTCACCTGGATCTGGAGGGGTTGGTGATGGTGTTGAGTCTGGCGAGTCTGTTGGGGTTGGTGATGGTGTTGAGTCTGGAGAATCTGTTGGGGTTGGGGTTGGTGATGGGTCTGGCGAGTCTGTTGGTGTTGGTGATGGGTCTGGCGAGTCCGTTGGGGTTGGTGATGGGTCTGGCGAGTCCGTTGGGGTTGGTGATGGGTCTGGCGAGTCTGTTGGTGTTGGTGTTGGTGTTGGGTCTGGCGAGTCTGTTGGTGTTGGTGTTGGTGTTGGTGTAGCTGTAGGAAAAGGAGTTTCTGGAGTAGGGAAGAAATTACCAGAATTAAGAGTGCCACTATCAACACCAATTAAGATAGCCAAAGTATTACCGTCAGCATTCCGAATAACAGTATTACCACCCTCGTCAGATATTTCTAAATCTTCAAACCTCAGACCTCCCTCCAAACTAAGAATATCCTCTGTAGTACTAAAGTCAGTAACAGTATATAAATTATCAGGTTCCTCAAAATCTACAATAACGAAACTATCTTCACCCTCGCCTCCAGTTAAAGTATCATCACCTCGACCACCTATCAATAGATCGTCACCCTGACCTCCATCAATAGAATCATTTCCTTTACCACCTGAGAGGACATCATTTGCCTCCCCACCATCTAGAGTATCGTTTCCTCGTTCACCATTGAGAGTGTCAGCACCTGCATCTCCTAATAATAAGTCATTATCTTTACCTCCAGATAATACGTCATCTCCCGTACCACCATCTAGAGTATCGTTGCCTTGGTTTCCTGATAAAGAATCATTATCTTCATTTCCTGAAATACTATCAGTACCTTCACCACCCCTAATAACATCTAACCCCGCACCACCAGAGATAATATCGTTACCATCCTGACCGAGAAGCGTATCATTACCTCCATCTCCTGCTACCGTATCATCGCCAATATCTCCTGAAACAAAGTCGTTTTCTTCTCCTCCTGCTACATCATCGTTTTCCTTACCACCGTAAATAACGTCTCTACCTTCTCCACCTCTGACTGTATCTGAGCCGCGATCGCCGAATACTGTATCATTCCCAGCATCACCGAGAACAGAGTCAGCATCTCTTCCACCTCGTAGACTATCATCTCCCAAACCACCGCTAACTGTATCATTGCCTCGGTTGCCGTTGATTTGGTCGTTGCCTTCTTGGCCAAGTAAAGAATCACCTTCTTCTTGGCCAAATACTATATCATTGCCACCTAGTGCAGAATATGTATCGCTGAAGACACTACCAAATGCTAGATCGTCTCCCTCGGTGCCCACTGCTTCACCACCTGGAAGTAAAGTTCCTCCTCCTGGTGCTGTAGGTACGGGAGCTGGCGTTGTTGCAGGCGTTGGTGCTGGTGTAGGAGATGGGGTTGGTGCTGGTGTTATTACTGGTGGGGTTGGTGTTATTACTGGTGGAGTTGGTGTTATTACTGGTGGTTCTGTTGGTTCTACTGGTTCTATCACTACAAAGTCGCCATTTGCATCGAAGAAACCTATTATTCCATCTATTACAACTATCTCCCTACCTTCGGGAGTTGTTGGTATGGGTGTTGGCGCTGGGGTTGTTGCTGGGGTTGGTGCTGGTGTTGGCGCTGGTGTTGGTGCTGGGGTTGGTGCTGGTATTGGTGCTGGTGTTGGTGCTGGTGTTGGTGCTGGTGTTGGTGCTGGTGTTGGTGCTGGTGTTGGTGCTGGGGTTGGTGCTGGGGTTGTTGCTGGGGTTGGTGCTGGTGTTGGAGATGGGGTTGGCACTGGTTGTAATGGTACAAAGTCACCATTATCATCAAGGAAACCTCGTATGGGAAAGCCATTTATTATCCTTGTAATTATTTCAACATTTATAGGTGTGCCTGCTGAAGCCATTTTTCTACCTCTTAAATAATATATAATTTACGTTAGCTAGTATGAGACAAGGTCAAGATTTTTTTTGTTTATCTACTTCTTGATGATGTAGTAATATTGTTAACTTTTACAAGGGATAATATTGTTTTTATTACAGGTTATATCATGTCCGCTTAATTAGTAAAAATAAAGTTCTTAGGTAATAGGTGGTAGGTGTAAATTCAAGAGGGAATACTGAATAGGATCATAAATTTGGGAGACACCTTCCAGAGCAAGAGGTGAACATTTTTATTATACTTAATTATTCGGAAATGGTATTATTAATAACTTGAATTTATCAAGTTACTTAAATCGAACGAATCCATCTATATTCATTCAACATTTCTCGTATTGGGAAAGTCAAACTGTAACTAATTGAATTAGTTTCAACCATAAAATTTGATGTTTTTTTGCTCTACAACTTTGTTAAGGTTAACATTTTTTTTCCTTTTTAACAATTGGTATAATCTTATAAAGTTATCTAGATATTGCAAGTATTATTTGCTGATCGTTATCTGGGATAAATTATATCATTTGCCCCCTTCGGGGGAGCTACGCTTATGGTAAAACAGTTATAATAGGGCTTCGTAATTTTGCTCTAGTCCTAATATCAAGTCTCATTAATTAGCCATAATAAAAATGTTCTTTTCTTGAGAGAGAATATTTTTTCCTAGGCCATGCTGCGCAAACAAACTTTCCCTTGTTCCCTATTCTCTACTCCCTGCTCCCTACTCCCTAAATTTTTTATTGTGCTTCTTCAAAGATACATGATATAAGACAAGTATTTAATTAAAGGGCTAAAGCCCAACTACAAACAAAAACTTTATTATAACGCGCTTATTTGTTAGCATAGCTCCCCTGGAAGGGGCTAGGGTAGCTCCCCCGGAGGGGGCACATTATATTAACTAGACTTTGAAGATTTATTCTCCTAAAAAATAAAATCGTGGATAATAGCTCGGTCGAACTATTTTTATCCACTTTTGTGGCTGATTTGAACGATTTTTTACATTTTCATATTACCTCCTAGGGTTAAATAAACTTAAAATCTGAAGAGTCAATAACAGTACTAATAGCATCAGGAACAAGAGGTATATTATTAAGGACTGCTAAATCAAAAGCAGGATTACCATCATCCTCAAGATTCGGGTCATATCCTAAGATAACTTTACTATTCAAACTATTATTTACATAGATAAAGAAAGCAGGACTTGTTCCCGAACCATTTTGATTATTCAGAATAGAATTAACTTGCTGCACATTTTCAAATCTATTCTCAAAAATAATTAGTTCTTGACCACTTATATCTTGACCTTGGGAACCCAAATTATCAAGAGAAATTATCACACTAGAAAATTCTGTAGCAGTGCCAGGAGGATTAGTTAAATTGCCAAAATTACTGGATCTAAACAAGAATACATCTACATTACTACCATTAAAATCAGTAATTACATCGACTCCTTCATTGGGGACTTCAAAAAAGAAAGCATCATCTCCCTCATTACCAGTTAACCTGTCTGCACCAAAACCACCACTCAAAGAGTCATCACCTATATTGCCATTGATACTGTCGTTACCTTCGTCACCACTGATAAAATCATTTCCTTCATTACCATCAAGAGTGTCAACCCCTGCACCACCACTCAAAGAGTCATCACCGACCCCACCAACAACACTATCGTTGCCCAACCCACCGAATAAACTATCGCTACCAGTTTGGCCAAGCAGCAGGTCATCATCAGCACCACCGTCTAGAGTATCATTACCAGAATTACCTCCTAAAGTATCATTTCCAGTATTACCAAATAGAGAGTCATTATCATCTTCACCGGATAGAGAGTCATTGCCCGTACCTCCGTCTAGGGTATCGTTACCCTGTCCACCTCTGAGAGTATCTTGTTGTTCTGCTCCTAATAATAGATCGCTCCCATCTTCTCCTAACAAAGAGTCACTATCAGCACCACCATCTAGAGTATCGTTGCCTACTCCTCCGAATAATGTATCAGCTTGTTCTGCACCAAACAAAGAGTCATTTCCAGCTTCACCTAATATAGAATCTTCGTCCGCTCCTCCATCTAAAATATCCTCTCCAGCACGACCACTAATAGTATCCTCTCCAGCATTTCCGAGAATGTAGTCACTTGCGGGAGTACCGTTAATGGTATTATCACCACCTCCACCTTCAGATATATTATCAACAACAGTAATACTAAAGGATGTAGTTGGAATTGTTCCATTATCGCCATCAGAAACAGAAAAAGTAAACGGAAACCTACCTGCTGTGTTACCTGGAGTATATAGAATTAAGTTGTTATTAATATCAGCTTGAGAAAAAGTATCGTCATTATTGATACTATCATCAACTAATGTCAGATTACCTTGTATGGGTGCCCTGATAATATTGTAGGTAATTTCTTCTGCTGTGTTGTCGGTATCTGTAACTAAAAGATTAGTATTGAATATCGTTTGTCTTGCTCCACCTCTCTCAGCAATGATACCTCGGTTATTAACTAACTGCGGTGAGTCATTGACTTTAATATTAACTTGAGCAGTATCGGAACCACCATTGCCGTCACTAATACTATAACTAAAACTGTCCTCTCCCAGGAACCCAGTATTGGGAGTATATGTGTAGGTTGTACTGTTTTCTTGTACTAATGAACCATTTTGTGGTGTACCTATGGCAGAAATACTGAGAGGGTCTCCATCTGGGTCAGAGTCGTTTTCGAGTAGTTCTTGAGTAGTAAAAGTTAATGGTTCATTTTGATTTGTCGTTAAGTTATCGTCCTCTGCTTCAGGGGGGTTGTTGGAAGGTTCTGGAGTTTCTGTGGGTGTGGGTGTGGGAGTTTCTGTGGGTGTGGGTGTGGGAGTTTCTGTAGGTGTGGGTGTGGGAGTTTCTGTAGGTGTGGGTGTGGGAGTTTCTGTAGGTGTGGGTGTGGGAGTTTCTGTGGGTGTGGGTGTGGGAGTTGGACCTGGTGAAGTTGTTGGTCCAGGAGGTGTGGGTGTAGGGAGTGATAATGTTACAAAGTCACTGGAGTCTATTGTGCTACTTTCAACTCCTTCTAGTACTGCCAAAAAATCGCCGTTCGTACCACCTACACTAATAATAGTGTTATCAGGGTTGTCTTCTGATGCAAAAATACTTAGTTCTTCAAAACTCAAACCATTGCTAAGACCGATTAAATCTTCGTTACTGAAGTCATTAATAAAATCTGCACTGCTAACTCCTGGACCTCCTGAGTCACGAGTAATATTAAAGGTATCTTGCCCTATTCCTCCTGAAATTGTATCTGCACCAAGGTCTCCAGAGAGGAAATCTGCACCAACACCTCCTGCTAGTGAGTCTGCATCTTTTCCTCCAAAAAGTACATCATCTCCTGTATTACCTTCTAGAATATCTCTACCTGTTTCACCAAATAATGTATCTCCACCATCATTCCCTAATAAGCGATCGTCACCTGCTCCACCAACTACTGTATCATTACCGATGTCCCCAGCAACAAAATCATCCCCCCGGTCGCCGAATAATAGATCGTCCTCTCCACCACCGACAATACTATCATTCTCTTTACCTCCATAGATAGTATCGTTGCCTTCTTCTCCCCAGATAGTATCACTGTCGCGATCGCCATATAAGACGTCACTACCACTATCTCCAAACAGAGAATCTAAATCTTTGCCACCTCGTAAACAATCATCTCCCGGACCACCGTCGAGGAAATCATTTCCGGCATTTCCGTTCATTTGGTCTTGACCTTCATCTCCCAGGAGAGCGTCATTTTCATCTAGAGCAAAAACTGTATCATCTCCAGACAATGCTAAAATTGTATCTGCTACTGTACTCCCAATGATGGAGTCGCTGAAAATACTTCCTTCTGCTAAACCTCGAATAAAAATTGTTGATGGTAGTTCGACTTGTTGTTTGACTCTTTCTGTTTGTGCCATTTTAATTTTTCCTGATAATTGCTATGAGATAAAAGGGAGTAGGGAGTAGGGGAAATAATTGATAATTTCTGTGGGATAATTAATTTGATTTTTTATTATCTTTATCCCTTATGGGTTTAATACCCCACCGTCAGCGGGGGTGCAAATGCGGTTGGTGGGGTGAGAATCCCCATCGACTCCATTCTCCTGACTCCTGACTCCTTCTTCAATGGAGATGTCTATTTTTTTATAGACAACGGAACAGAAGTAAGGATATTCAGTTAGACAATAGGGGAAAAAGGTTGAATTTTACTCCCATACTCCCCACACTCCCCTATTCCCTTAACCTTGTTCCCTTAAACTTGTTCCCTTAACCTTGTTCCCTGTTGCCTGTTGCCTTATATAAACTCAAAATCACCAGCATCAATAATGGTTGAAATTTGGTCTTCTTCAGGTTCAATAGACTGAAGTATACCCAACTCAAAAGCAGGAACACTGTCATCAGCTAAACTTGTGTCATAACCAAAGACATATTTTCCACGTTGACCATTGAGGTAAACAAAGAAAGCAGGGCGATCGCTGGAGCCATTTTGTACATTTAAGGCAGCATTGACTGCTTGTGCATTATCAAACTTACCTTCAAAAATAATCAGTTCTGCATCACCGATACTCTGACCTTCCGATCCTATATTCTCATCCTGGAGAATTACACTAGAAAAACCGCTATTAGTTAAACCGCCAAAGTTAGCAGATGTAAATAGTAATGTATCATCATCACCTGGTCGGTCGAAATCTCTGACTGTATCTATACCTTGGTCTGCAACTTCATAGAAGAAGAAATCATTCCCGGCACCACCTGTCAGTCGATCGGAACCAGAACCTCCAGCTATAGTATCATTACCAATGCTACCATCAATTCCATCATTGTCATCACCACCTTGGATAGAATCATCTCCTATGTCACCAAGAATTATATCCTGACCAGAACCAGCGTCAATAGTGTCATTACCATCATCACCAACTAGAGAGTCATCACCTTCTTCTCCAAATATTGAATCGTTCTCTGAACCACCTAAAACTGTATCTGCTCCTGCTCCACTACTAATAGTATCGTTGTCTGAACCACCGTCTATTAGATCGCTACCTTCTCCACCAGTTACGGAGTCGTTGTCAGCTCCACTGCGAATGGTATCGTTACCCGCATTACCAGCTATGGTATCGTCACCATCTGCTCCTAGAATAGAGTCGTTTCCTTCTCCTCCAGTCATACTGTCGCTGCCTTCTCCTCCTAAGAGGTTGTCGTTACCAGCATCTCCAGAAAGGCGATCGTTGCCTGTATCTCCAGAAAGGCGATCGTTGCCATCACCACCAAATAAGCTATCGGAACCATCACCACCTCTGAGGGTATCTTGTTGACTGCCACCAAATAGACAGTCATCACCAGAGTCGCCTAACAGAGAGTCGCTTCCTTCACCACCATCTATATAGTCGCTGCTACTGAGACCATCAATACTATCGTCTCCTGCTAATCCCAAAATATTATTACTTAGGGCAGTACCAGTGAAGTTATCCGCTTCATTGGTTAATGTTTTAGTATCATCTACAATACCAATACTAAATGAGTTGGGAGGAACCTGACCCCCGGCAACATCAGAGACTGTGTAGGTAAAAAAGTCACTACCTGCCGTATCATCTGGAGTAAATTGTAGTAAGTTATTGTTAATATCTTCTTGAGTGAAGGTATCTCCCTCCCGTAAACGAGAACTATCTCCTATTCTCAGGTCGCCTAAGTCTGGAGCATCAGTAATTGTGTATATTAACTCATCAGGAGAATTATCAGCATCAGATGCTTGCAAATTATTGGAATTTATAAACCGTATACCTGAAGCAGCTTCTACTACTATGCCAGTATTGTTAACTAACTCTGGCGATCGGTTAATTGTAATTGTCACATTAGCAGTATCGCTACCCCCATTACCATCGCTGATAGTGTAGCTGAAACTTTCTGTACCTACAAAACCATCATCTGGAGTATATTCAAATAACCCATTGCTTTTCTGCACTAACTCTCCATTGGAGACTGATGTAAAATCAGTGACTGTCAGAGGATCGCCGTCAGGATCGGAATCGTTTTCTAATACATTAAATTCTACTAATTTACTTTGACTAGTTGCTACTTCGTCATCTGCTGCATTTGGTCTGCGGTTAGGAATGGGTGGAGGTGTTGGTTCTGGTGTTGGTTCTGGTGTTTCTGTCGGTTCTGGTGTTTCTGTCGGTTCTGGTGTGCCTGTAGGGTCTGGTGTTTCTGTAGGGTCTGGTGTGCCTGTAGGGTCTGGTGTGCCTGTAGGGTCTGGTGTGCCTGTAGGGTCTGGCGTACCTGTGGGAGAAGGAGTAGGAAAAGGAAATCCACCAGAACCAATGAAATTACCAGCATTAATAGTATTACTGTCAACTCCTACTAATATTGCCAAAAATGGACCATCAGAACCATTCTGAATAATAGTATCACGACCTGTACCACTGGGACTTTGGAAAATAACTAAGTCATCAAACCCAAGACCTCCTCCTAAACGAATTAGGTCAGCATTACCATTGAAGTCAGAAATAACATCTGCCTCGAAAATTTCAGGACCGCCATTTTCAGGACTAATGAAAAATGTATCGCTACCCTCATTACCAATCAGAGTATCTGTACCTAAACCCCCTATTAGACAGTCGTTACCAATATTTCCTTGAACTTGGTCGTTACCATCTTCACCGTCTACCGTATCATTATCCCCATCACCACTGAGCAGGTCTGCTCCTGAACCTCCAAATATTGAGTCGTTGCCGAAACCGCCAGATGCTTGGTCATTGCCTTCTTCACCAAAAATAGTATCGCTGCCAGGGTCTCCAAATAGGCGATCGTTACCTATACCGCCACTAACAAAGTCCTCGCCTGCACCACCGCTAACAAAGTCGTTCCCCTCGCCACCAAGAACATTATCGTTACCATCTCCACCTAAGACAGCATCATCTCCTCTGTCGCCGGATACTTCATCATCTCCTGCATCACCAGAAACACTATCATTATCTCTACCGCCATAAAGAGTATCTCGACCATCCCCGCCACTAACGGTGTCATTTCCGCGATCGCCAAATAATATATCATTACCCTCCTCTCCTAAAATCAGGTCGTCATCTTTACCACCACGGGCGTTATCATTTCCTTGGTTTCCTACAACTGTATCATTACCTCGACTGCCATTGAGAGTATCATTATTTTCATCTCCTCTAATTTCATCATTACCACCTTGACCAATAATAGTGTCGTCGCCCACCGCTCCAAATATGACATCTACTTGGTCGCTACCAATTAAAAATTCATTATTGGGAGTGCCTCGGAATACTCCTTCGACTCTTATAGGTGCTCCTTCACTAAGAACACTGATGTTAACTGTTGCCAGAGAACTGGTAGTACCATTGCTTACAGAATAACTAAAACTATCTGTTCCAATAAAAAATTGTCTGGGGGTATAAGTGAAAGTTCCTGTACCATTTTCTAGTAATGAACCATTGGTAGGTAAGCTAAAATTACTAACAAATATTGAATTTCCTGAAGGGTCGATGTCATTTTCGAGGACATTAAAACTAACGGTTTGACTCTGGTTAGTTGTCACTTCGTCATCGACAGCTATTGGTTGTGGTGGTGGTACTGGCGAAGCAGTTGGTGGTGGGGTTGGTGCTGGTGTTGGTGTGGGTAATGCCTGAAACACGCCGTTAACAATTAAACCAATTAGCTCGCCATTATCAGCTCTAACTTCGATAACTTCTGTTGGTGGTGGGGTTGGTTCTGGTGTTGGTGTTGGTTCTGGTGTTGGTGTTGGTTCTGGTGTTGGTGTTGGTTCTGGTGTGGGTGTTTCTGTCGGGGTTGGTGTGGGTGTTTCTGTCGGGGTTGGTGTGGGTGTTTCTGTCGGGGTTGGTGTGGGTGTTTCTGTTGGAGTTGGTGTGGGTGTGGGTGTAGGTGTTTCTGTCGGGGTTGGTGATGGTACTGGCTGTAATGGTACAAAGTCACCATTATCACTAATAAAACCTCGTATGGGAAAACCATTTATTTCCCTTATAACTATTTGCATATTTACAGGTGTTAATCCTGTTCCCATTATTTTTCTCCTTCTAAAAATTATCTTTAATTAGTTTGTGATTTTTCTTGACAAATACTTTTTTTTATAGTAATAAAATCATTTATTTTTCATTGGTCCTCAATTTGACCAATAATTACAATAGGCATTTATTGTAAATTGTCCAACTAAGCAGTATTAGATATAGAATTGTAGACCAAGGGTAAAAGTGGCCCAGTTTGTTCCTGTCCATTAACAGCTAAATCGCTATGACAAAGGTAAATCCGATGTTCATTTGACCCATTAGCTGAACTATTGTTGCCATAATCTACAGGAGAACCTACACGACTTAACAAATCTAACAAAATTCTTCGCAGTCTTTCCCGATCGGATTTTTGCGTATCTTCAATAGTCCAAGAATTTCCTAACTGACTTTGCAAAAATAATGGCGCTCCATAGAGAGTAGCAGTACCTCCACTTAACCACAGAGGGGAGCCTATATCTAACCAAAACTGCCATCTATGACATCTACGACTAGCTCGATATTGAAAAACTGTTGCCAAAGTAATTGCTGGGGGAGAATAACCAATTGTCCTCACGGGAAAAGGATTTGCACTAACAACTCCTTTGCGTAAAAATTGGATAAATTTTTCTACTGTACTAGATGATAAGTCTTCTTCCACTGAGTCGTTGGTAATAGCGGTTGTTACCGAAAATTTTGAACTTTGTTGCAGTCTGCGCTCTACTTCCCAATAGTGGGTAGCGGTTTCCATCAACTCTCGTAGTGCTGCTAACTCAGTAAAAGAAAGATAGCTAGACATAAAGAATTTCTGAATTGCTCTGTCTAACAAAAATATCGGGTTAGGCAGTTGACGTTGTTGTTGTTGCGACCGCTGTTCTTCTATCCATTCCAAAATTTGATTATAAACACGAGTTGCTTGATACCCGACTCTATCCCATCGAGAAAAAGCTTGTATTGGCAGCAAGTGTGGATGTGTAATATCTGGATAAAAGCAATGATCTGCTAACAAACCTGCGCGCACTGGATCTATATCATTAGTTTTCTGTAAATTTTCTTGACCATCTGTTTGTTTTTCTGCTTTGCCAATAGACCTTTGACTTAATACAACCAACATTTCTGCCACTGCATCGCGGTCTACTAAACGTCCCAACCCAGGATAAACCAAAGTTAAAAGACTCAACAATGCTCGGATCGTGGGATAGCTAATGAGAGGACGTTGGTCTTTGAGTGAGTCTACAGCAATTCCAGCATGATTGAGAATTGAAATCAAACTATAACGAGCAATGGCATCTAAACCAGGAGCTATTATTGCCACTTCTTGAGGTTCCACTATACCCAATTTTATATCTTTAACGATCGCCTCTGCCGTTTTTCGTAACAAAGCCGCCCGCGATCTAGTCTGAATTAATTGTAAAAAAGCCGGAAGTTGGAAAATAGAAGAATTAAGACTATAAGTATCCAGGACTAATTCAACAATAGGTTCTCCTATTTCTGTAGCTAAATTTTGTTCCGTGTCTAATACTTCAATTTGACAGCGTTTCTGCAGTTCTGCTAAATATTTGGGGTCAGCTCCCAGACCTAATCTAATACCACCATCAGGATTATAAGTAAAAACGCCTAAAGTTCCATTATCTAAGAGAAAGTTGCATAAATGACTAGCGATCGCTGGATATTCATCCACATCATCTGCCAACAAAAATGGATAACGGTCAATTAGATATTGCTGATAATTAGGATTTGGTAGTAGATACCGCCAGTATAACTCTGTGATGATACCATAAGTTAGCAAGCCTTTTTGTAAACACCAATGTCGCCACTGTTGCAGCAATTCTACTATATTGGCATAGAATTCCCCTGAATCTACTTGCTCAAATCCCTGTTGTAAAATCATTGCGGTCTCTTCTATAGGCGTGCAACTGAAAGCAGCCAATTGAAATAGGTCAAGAGTTCGGCGTATCATCCGCTCTCTAGTTACTCCTGGCTGTTGCAATAATCCTTTCTCTATGTGAGGACGCCAAACTTTGCCAGCAAGTTCCTGTTCTGTTTCGGGCCGTAGTCGTAATGGAAATTGTGCCTTTAAGTCCAAGGATTCGATTAGCAATGGCCAGAATAAGTTGACTTCATCTTCAAAAAAACCTAATGGTGTAGTTGAATGATATGGGTATTGTTCTAATGTAGCCTCGGAAATTCTGTCCATCAAGTCAAGTCGATTATTTGCATTAGCCGCCAATATTAGTATCTTGGGCGAAGTATGCAGAAAGTCTGGTATCTTTGGGCGATCGTCTAAAATATTTTCGGAATTTTCTGGCCTAACAATTTCATTTAGGGGAGACTTCAGATTTTGGCCTCTTATACAAAATTGTTCTATTAACCGACTTGTCTTACCGCTAAGAGTTAGCCCTGTAATCCAAAGAGAGCGATCGGGCATTGTTGGCTATCCTTTGTTTTGTTGGCAAATTAAACTATATAGCAAAGAACGAGTTGGTGTTTGACATAGATTGATGATGAACTGTAAGATGCCAGAAATGCTTTTCCCACTGTTGCCTGTTGTCTGTTGCCTGTTGCCTGTTCCCTACTACATTATCGAAAAATTGAGTTTATATAGTATCCGGATAATTAGTTATCGTATGATTCAGGGAGACCGAGTCAGCAGGACTGAATCAGGAGAAAGTCAGGATGAGAGTGGGAATTATCTGTGGATATTCCGGCATTTTATGTCTGCGTTGAATGGAAGTAGAGAGTGCAATAACTGTATAACCGGATTTTATATTAAAGCCTTAGCATCGCAGGGGGTTGATTTTTTCAAGCGATCGTTATTAACTAGGTGTCAGCTAAAAGTTTTCAGCTATCAGCTTGGGTTGAAATCCCCGGATTGATTATAGCAAGATAATTTACAGCGCTTTTCATTTAAGTAGACTACAAAATTCTGTTGGTGCGCGGGAGTAGGGAGTAGGGAGTAGGGAGTAGGGAGTAGGGAGTAGGGAGCAGACAGTAGGAGAATGCTTTGGCCATTGTAGTCTATCTATTTGAAAACCGCTATAAGAGGGGAAGATGTATTTCGGTTGACCGTAGATACAGGAAACAATGGAATATTAGATTTTGAAGATGATATCGATCTCATTGAGCTAAGAGAAGGGTTGACATTTTCCCCGCTAGCGATCATTAATGGTGAGGATAATACTATTTCTATTATTGTTGCTAGCAGTGGAGAAATTATTAGTACGATAACACGAGCAGATGAGATAGCGATCGCTTCTGATGATTTAATAGAAGGATTTAAAAAAAATAAAATTTAGGAGAGAAATTCCTTTTCTATGCAATAATTCCCGTATATCAAGCATTAAAGGAAATACTTGTTGATTCCAATCTTCACTCTGGTAAGTTTAGGAAACAAAATTTTACGGCGTTGCTTAAATGTAATGATAATTAGGGCTTGCTGATTAAATATCAAAGCATTGACTGATATTGGTTTCAGCCTTTTTTGGCCTTGAAAAAGTGCAAGCTTTTCGGTCGCTCAAGCTCAAAAAGCTAGTGTTTTGGGGCGATTATGGCAGAAAAATCACTCTTACAATTTTTCCGACTACCTCCTCTACAATTCCCATTTATCCTGTCTTCCCCTCCTGGGAGGGGTTAGGGGTGGGTTGTCTCCTACCCTCACCCATAAGACTTTTTCAGCAAACCCTAATTAGACATCTACTCCACGCATAGGGAGTAGGCAGTAGGGGTAAAGAATTGATAATTTCTTTGGGATATAGATATTGATTTTTTATTCTTGGAGATGTCTATTAGCTGAAGGTAAAATTGAAAAACTGATGTTTTGCGCCCAAAGTTAATCTCAAAATCATTACCACTCAGCAACGCCAATTTTACTTATATCCTAAACCTTTTGGGACAATTGTAGAGATCGCTTAATTAGTACAATTAGCCTTTTTGAGCATTGGCCATAATCTTCTAAGGGCAAGGCTAATTACTTTGAAAGCAATTAAAGTTTTAAATCCTTTAACTTTTTCTGTGTTTGTAATCTCTTGTAAATTTACAATTATATCATGTCTGGTTGAACAGTTATAAATAAACGACGGAGGAGTAAGAAGTCAGGTAGGGGACGTCGGATTGGCGACGTACACGAGTCAGGAGGGAAGAAAAGAGAACAGAAGGAGAAAGTTTTGGCGTTGCTGAAGCACGTGTATGGTATTAATTTTAATTCTTTAGGAGTCAGGAGTCAGTCCTCAGGAGTCAGGAAGGAAGAAAGAATAAGAAACCCCGAGTAAAAGGAGAAAGTTTTTTGCTCGCCCTCTTATCCGGACAAGATATCATACCTCAAATCAGCAACGCCAAAGTTTTTTTATCACTAAAGCCAAAAGAAAACTTTTTTTAGCTTGAATTGCACCAATTTTAATCGCTTTAATTTGTAGGAATCTTGGACTGTTAGGAGTCTCAGCCATTGAGTTTTCAATGACAGTTAAAAGAAATGGCTCCACAGACAGTGATAACTATCGGCACGATTACCAGTTTGACAGGTGTGATGTTTTGGATCTGGAAAATTTATTGTTACATTGGAAGGCTGGAAAATAAGGTTGAAAACAACCGAAATGATACCAATAGATTAGGGAATTCCGTCGGGCAAAAAGATAAAAGTATTATAAGTTATGTCAATAATCATTGCCTTGATCTTGGAACGATTGAATATTTTCTTGAAAAAAAATTTTGATTATTGCCCACATACCAAAATTCATATAAACGAAGATGAGCTATAAAGTATTTCAAAAATTAGAGTGTCCAAAATGCAAAAGTACAAACATGACAACAGGACACTGCGACTACTGGTGTCGGGATTGTCGCCATCATTGGCCACGAACAAATTCTGTGGGGATTCTCCCTGATATCCAGAACAAATTTTTTACCTCCGGAAAGTTGGAAACTGCTTATCTTTGACTTTTTCCCTCTTCCTGAATTTTAACCAAAACTATATAACCAACCATCCCGACCACAAATTCTAATAATTCCATCCCATACAATAGGAGTAGATTCAAAAGAAACTTTACCCTTAAATTTGCCAGCTTCTTCTACTATTAAGCGGAAAAATTCTCCTTGAGCATTAGGTAAAACATTTCCCTCGTCAGGTTTCGCAAATTCCCAATTCAAATTAAATATATAAATCCCATTATATCCAGCAGTTACCAGTTTATTTCCATCAGTAAAAATTGGCGTTGAAATTGAAGGACCAATTTTATGCTTAAACACAATTAAAGGAGTATCATAACTAAACTTTTTCAAAGGTCCTTTAACTTTATTTCCTGTAGTTAAATCTTGGGAACCAATATATAGATATCCATCAATAGCATTAGTAGCAAATAAAGCCGGAAATTCACCATAATTATTATATTCATCATTCAACGCTACTGACCCAATAATACCTCCTAACCAACTATTAAATTTAATATTACCTGTAGGCAAAAACCATTCTACACTTTCCTGATTTTTTTGATTAGGGTTTAATTTTACTACCCCACCATTTCCAGGAATAAATTGTTTTTCAATCGCACAAAATAATTTACCAGCTTTAGAAATAGCAACAGTACCATCTAAATCTGAACCTGTATAAAAATCCCAAACTATCTTTTTACTCTCTATATCAATACCATAAATATGCCCGGAACCTGCTGCTAAAAAAATTCTATTACCCAATCTAGCGGGAGATGATTCAGAGACAATATTTCCCCCTTGTCTTTTGGCATCACTATCTACATAAAGTTTCAGTTCAGATAATACTTCTGGCTGCATAATCCCAGATTTAATTTGAGCTTTACTGACAGAACTATTAATAAAATAACCAATAGCATTTTCCCCGGCATTGAAAATTAAATTATTTCCTAATGGCAAAGCAGAACTATCATTATCGCGACTATAACTACGAGTTTTTCTAATATCTAGTTGCCAAATTTCTTTCCCTGTCCTAAAAGAAATAGCACGAAAACTAGGAGCAATTCCTTTTTTTGGTCTCCCAGTTCTATTGCCTTGTAAAATCACAATACGATTTTCTTCATTGGCAGTTTCATCAATATAAACCGTACTCGAACCTTTAATCACATCATCAAATTTATATTGCCAAACTTCCTGATTATTAGCAGCATCTATTTTGCGTAAAATATAGTCATAACCGCCAATAATTAAATAAGTTTTTCCACGGTCTTTAGTAACAGTTGGTTGTCCCGTCCATCCAGCACCACTCCAAACTTTTCTAGTTTTACCTACATAAGTTACACCTGTTCCTAATTTAAACTTATCTAGAACTTTAAAATTATCTGGTGTACCACGACCATAGAATCTTCTTTGGTCATTTCCCAAATATGTGGGAATTAATAAATCAATCTCTGGGTCGAGATAAGCAAAAAATTCTTTGACTTTATTATCTAATAAATTTTCTGACAAGTTGAGATTTAGATATTTTGATAAAATTGGAGCTATTCCCGCTCCTAAAGAAAATTGTATAGCAATTTTATGGAAGTCTCTTCTTGAGTAATTCATAAATTATTGAGGAAGGAAAAAAGTGGAAGTAAAAATATTTATACCATTTCTCAAAAACTTTTCTACATTTTATTGGGCATGGGACTCACCCCTAACCCCTCCCAGGAGGGGGAGTAGGGGAGTGTGGGAGAAGTAAACATCATAATAATTAGTATTAACTAACTAATAATCATCAAAAAGGTGATTTAGCTCGTATTATTTACTTAATAGTTGAAGTTTTACACAAGTATAGCATTGCTTTTGGTAATTGGCATTACATATTGATGATTTTTGAGAGTAAATAGAAATATAAATTACGATTACTAATATATAGTTAAGGTTGGATTACTCTTATATAAAAAACCAAAAAATCAATAATTTATTTTGCTATACTAGTCCTCTTCCTTTTAGGTATAAGGTAAGCAGTCAGCTATCAGCTATCAGCTTGATTACCTTTAAAGGAGAAAAAAGCAATTTTATCAAAGCTTCAGAGTACGAATATATGGTTGAGAATGTAGTATAAATTAAATGAATGCACATCTCCAATCATAAAAAATCAAATCAATTATCCCACAGCAATTATCGATTCTTTCCCCCTACTCCCTATGTATGGAGGAGATGTCTATTAAAAAGCTGACCGCTAATAGCTGAATGCTTACGATATAAGTGGCAATTGATTATTCATAATTAATTATTGAATAAGAGAAAAAAATGTGAATAAATTATTTTTTATCTACCTTCTTGATCGACAATAAATGGGTGCATCTCAATATTTGCAAAAATACTTTTTTCCTATTCTCTTTTCTCTATTCCCTTTTCCCTAAAAGCGATAATTTTTTGGCTTTATTCAAAATTTAGATGTAAGCATTAAGCCGTCAGCTATGAGCTATCAGCTATTAATTTTGGGTCTGCGTAAAAGCAACGTTTGAAGTTGAAAAAGAATAAAAATTTACTGCCAAAGTCCCAGAAGAAAACCTTAGAACTAATGTAAGCATTCAGCGGTCAGCTATCAGCTATCAGCTTAATTATCTTTAATGCAAGCTAGTCGTTCTTGTAGTTCAAATTTATGGGTTGAAAATGTAGTCAAAGTCAAACAAATGCTTGCTTAATTATATCTCTGGCAAAAAATAATTAAATCAATTCAAGATATTAAATCAACAATTTCATCTCTTTATTTCCTATCCCCTGACTTCTGCAAGAAGTCTATTTATTAAAAACCTGAGAGCTGAACGCTAATA
The DNA here is from genome assembly GCF_010692625.1 of Okeania sp. SIO2C2. Lineage (NCBI taxonomy): Bacteria > Bacillati > Cyanobacteriota > Cyanophyceae > Oscillatoriales > Microcoleaceae > Okeania > Okeania sp. SIO2C2. The sequence goes on along the minus strand of NZ_JAAHGM010000023.1, from coordinate 48,293 downwards.
GCTGAATACTTACGAACTAATTATTCATTACTAAGCAAACAGCAATTAATTTTGGGTCTGCGTAAAAGCAATCTTTGAAATTGAGAAATAATAAAAATTTACCGAATAATTAAGGTTTAAAGCCTCTCCTTTAAAGGAGAAACAAGCGCTCAAGGGATAGCGAAGAGACCTCGCCATATCCAATCGACCAAGAGAAGAAAAATTTTTCCTTTGAGTCAATCCTCTCCTTGAAAAGAAGAGGTAATTGTTAATTATAGCAATTAGGAATCAGTTGTGAGAATTGAGATGTTCCTTAAAAGTATAGAATATAGCAATTATTATATTTATATGATACGTTTTTTTCTTCTTCTCTGTTCCCTTTTCCCTGTTCCCTAAAAGCTTTCAATGTCTCACAACTCAAATCATATTGCTATATTAATAATTAATAATTAATAATTAATTATTAATTGTTGAATGTCATGGGTCCCCTTGCCAAACCTGAGAAGTAATGAATAATTACTAATTGCTGAAGTGCTGACTGCTAATAGCTGAATTCTTACAAATCAAGCTCTAAAATTCATAAATACGTTATAATCTGCGGAAATGTTAACCATCTACTTTTCAAAGTACCAGAATAATTGACAATATTAACAATAACTAGAGAGTAAAAAAAATGACCAATCGTTTAGCTAAATCTCAAAGCCTTTATCTCCGTAAACACGCAGAAAATCCTGTAGATTGGTGGCCATGGAGTGAAGAAGCTTTAGAAACTGCACGGCGGGAAGATAAACCAATTTTTCTATCAATTGGTTATTCAAGTTGTCACTGGTGTACCGTTATGGAAGGGGAAGCTTTTTCTGACGATAAAATCGCCCAATATTTGAATGAAAAATTTTTACCAATAAAAGTAGATCGAGAAGAACGACCTGATGTAGATAGTATCTATATGCAGGCATTACAAATGTTAACTGGACAGGGTGGTTGGCCGTTAAATATATTCTTAACTCCTGATGATTTAACACCTTTTGTTGGTGGAACTTATTTCCCTGTTGAACCTCGTTATGGAAGACCAGGATTTTTAGAAGTTTTGCAAAAGATTAGGAGATTTTATGACATTGAAAAAAATAAACTTAACGATTTAAAATCCGAAATGTTGGAGGGATTAAGAAAATCAGTTTTATTACCAGAAGCAGAAGATTTAAGTGAAGAGATACTGCAAAAAGGTTTAGAAGTTAGTACCGCAATTATCAGCGATCGCTACTCTCAACAAAGCTTTCCCATGATACCTTACGGACAAGCAGCATTACAAGGAACAAGGTTTAATTTTGAATCTCAATACGATGGTAATCAAATTTGTTTACAACGAGGATTAAATCTGTCATTAGGAGGAATTTATGACCATGTTGCCGGAGGTTTTCATCGTTATACAGTAGACGCAACTTGGACAGTTCCCCACTTTGAAAAAATGCTCTACGATAACGGTCAAATTGTTGAATATTTAGCTAACTTATGGAGTGCAGGACATCAAGAACCAGCTTTTAAACGAGGAATTATTGGCACAATAAATTGGCTAAAACGAGAAATGACTGCACCAGAGGGATTTTTTTATGCTGCTCAAGATGCTGATAGTTTCACCACTCCAGATGAAGCTGAACCAGAAGAAGGTGCTTTCTATATTTGGAATTATCAAGAATTAGAAAATTTATTAACCTCAGAAGAATTATCTGAACTATCAGAACAATTTTTCATAGCATCTAGTGGCAATTTCGAGGGAAAAATTGTCTTGCAAAGAAAGCAAGTAGGAGAGTTAAGTGAAACTCTAGAAAATTCCTTATCTAAACTATTTGAATTACGATATGGAGCCAAACCTTTTTCTGTAAAAACTTTCCCACCAGCAACCAATAACCAAGAAGCAAAAAATAATAATTTGCCTGGTAGAATTCCGGCAGTAACAGACACTAAAATGATTGTTGCTTGGAATAGTTTAATGATTTCTGGATTGGCACGATCAGCCACAGTATTTAACAATTCAGAATATCTAGAATTAGCCGTTAATGCTGCTAATTTCATCATCAAAAATCAGTGGGTTGACGAACGTTTTCATCGATTAAATTATGAAGGTAAAGGGGCAGTAATGGCACAGTCAGAAGACTATGCTTTGTTTATTAAAGCTTTGCTAGACTTACAACAAGCTTCTATCACTTCATCAAATACTAATTATTGGCTAGAAACAGCAGTAAAATTACAAGATGAATTTGATAAATTTTTATGGAGTTTAGAAGCATCAGGTTATTACAATTCACCAAGCGACGTTAGTGGAGAATTAATATTACGAGAACGTAATTACATTGATAATGCAACTCCCGCAGCAAATGGAATAGCAGTTGCTAATTTAGTACGTCTATCTTTGCTAACTGAAGAATTATATTATCTCGACCGAGCTGAGTCAGCTTTAACAGCTTTTAGCAGCATAATGAAACAATCTCCTCAAACTTGCCCGAGTTTATTTATTGCTCTTGACTGGTATAGAAATCAAACTTTAGTTAGAAACTCTGAAGCAGAAATTTCTAGTTTAATTACTCATTACTTTCCTACTACTATTTATAAGGTTGAAGCAGATTTACCCAAAAATTCTGTAGGGTTAGTTTGTCAAGGTTTGATTTGTAAAAAACCTTCTTTAAATAAACAGGAATTATTAGAACATCTAGAACAAAGTCAAAATCGTTGGACTAAATAATTTAGGAGTCAGGAGTCAGGAGTCAGGAGTTGGGAGTCAGTAGGAAGAAAGTAGGAATTATCAGGGGATATTCCAGCATTTTATGCCTGCATTGAATGGAAAGCGCAATCAAAAAACTTTCTCCCTTCTAACCTTTTCTTTCCTTCTGCCTTCTGCCTTCTGCCTGACTTTTTCCAAAGTGGAAGACTATGCTTTATTTATAAAAGCTTTGCTAGACTTACAACAGGCTTCTATTACTTCATCAAATACTAATTATTGGCTAGAAACAGCAGTAAAATTACAAGATGAATTTGATAATTTTTTATGGAGTTTAGAAGCATCAGGTTATTACAATTCACCGAGCGACGTTATAGCGCTGTGCGCAGGCAACAGGCAACAGGCAACAGCTCCGGAAGGGGGAATAAATTGCCGATAATATAAGACTTTTAGCTATTTGGCCCCTCCTGCAATTTGTAAATATACCAGCGCTCATTGCTATAGTGGAGAATTAATATTACGAGAACGGAGCTATATAGACAATGCAACTCCCGAAGCAAATGGAATAGCAGTTGCTAATTTAGTACGTCTATCTTTGCTAACTGAAGAATTATATTATCTCGACCGAGCTGAGTCAGCTTTAACAGCTTTTAGCAGCATAATGAAACAATCTCCTCAAACTTGCCCGAGTTTATTTATTGCTCTTGACTGGTATAGAAATCAAACTTTAGTTAGAAACTCTGAAGCAGAAATTTCTAGTTTAATTACTGATTATTTTCCTACTACTATTTATAAGGTTGAAGCAGATTTACCCAAAAATTCTGCAGGGTTAGTTTGTCAAGGTTTGATTTGTAAAAAACCTTCTTTAAATAAACAGGAATTATTAGAACATCTAGAACAAAGTCAAAATCGTTGGACTAAATAATTAGGGTTTGCTGAATAAAGTCTTTTTGCTGGGGTAGGAAACAGGAGATAGCAGAAAGGAGACAGAAGAAATGGGAATGAGCGAGGAGGTAGGAGCTAAGTTTTGTCAGAGTGATTTTTCGGCTTTTGCTTCGGTGAAAATCCTCACTTTTTTAACCTAAGCTACCGAAAAGCTCATACTTTTTAAAGACATAAAAAGCCTAAAACCAATATCAGTCAATGCTTTGATATTTAATCAGTAAGCCCTAATTAGAAGTCAGAAGTCAGGAGTCAGGAGTCAGGAGTTGGGAAAAACGGAGAATTATTGAGTGGAGAGGACGCGGGGAGGGGGAGACACGAAGACGCGGAGAGAGGGAGACGCACAGATAGATGGACGGGAGTTTTCTCTAATGAATAGAGCGAGTAGATTGAATTAATTACTCAATTATCCAATCTCCGCGTCCCCGTGTCACCGCGTCTCCCTGTCAAATCTTAAAAACTTCCCTTTGTAAGACTCCCCCCACTCCCTTCCGTATCCGTGTATCCGTGCCATAATCCGTGTGAGCCACTCCTCCACTCCTTAAAAAGACTTTTTCAACAAACCCTATTTATCAATTGCATCTCAGATATCCAAGTACCGTGAAAACCATAAGGAACTCTCTGAGGCAACATCACCCGCGCCACAGGATCTTCTCTCATATTCTGAGCATCTATTACCAATAACTCAGAACATTTATCTTTCTCATCATACACAAACGTTAGTAACCAACCATCATCCTCATCAATAGCACCTATTCTCGGCGCAAATGTTGCAGCACCCCCGTAACGTTGTTCCTGAAAATCATGGGTTATTGACCTACCAGTATAAAAATCATACTTAATAATCCCATCAAACAAAGGTTGCAGTGAAGCCATCCTAGAAGTGTAACCATAACGCATCTCTCGTCCGACAAAGCGATGATTAACAAAAGGAAACTCCGATGGTCTTTTATCTAACATTCCCTCTCTTACTGCGCCAGTTTTGAGATTAAATGCCCAACCATACATTCGAGGAATATTCTCATCAGGATCTCTATCTCTAAAGTTACTAGCATAGGAATGAGTTGAACTCATCCGACAAGCATACAGTATTACTTCATCCCCATTTTCATAAGCATTCAAAATATGATTGATATAGCAAGGATGAGCTTCAAACCATTGAATATCTTCATTATTCCCATAGCGAGGCAAAATACCAAACCGACTTGGCACTCCCTTCTCAAATATCCAACCAGGTAAACCTTGCTCTACTCGTTCTGGACGGAATCTCAATGGTAAATCTATCAAAATAGTATAATTTTTTGTAATGGCAAAGTCATGTGGCCCGCTGGGCACGGGTATATTAATAGGTACTATTTGTAGCAACTCACCATTACTAGAAATCACGCCATACTTTAAATAAGGGGGCGCATCAAGAGCATAACCAAAGAATATTAATTCTCCAGTCATAGGATCGACTTTCGGATGAGAAGTGAAAGTAGAATCCAAGTAACCATCGCACAAATATGGACCAATTGTTTCTAAACTAGGAACTTTAACTGTATAAGGCAACCCTGCTTCCCAAAAAGATAATAATTTGCCATTGTGATAACTTACACTACTGTTAGATACATTTTTATACGGCCCGTAAGGATTACAAACTTGAGGCGGTTCTAATCTTCCACTCCAGACGGCATAACCTAAGTCTCGTTCAACTTCAAATCCTCCTGACCGCACATAACGATTCTTATATTCTGCCTTACCACCACTAATTCTCACTCCATGCAGCATTCCATCACCATCCATCCAGTCATATTTACCTAGAGGGGTAAATTGAGGGTTAGGGCCATTACGAACATACATTCCTGACAAATCTCTAGGAAGTTCGCCTTTGATTTCTAAGTTATCAGCGGTAATTTCTTCACTCACTGGGGCAAAGTTGCCCATCAGATAAGAATTAAACCTTGTAGTTATGGTCATAATCTATTGCTCCTGTGGAAAAAATAAACTTGAAGGAATAGGGAAAAAGGAAGAAGGTTGATTAATTCTTTTGACTGTCCGTAGCTTCTTCCATAAGCACAGTCTTGAGAGAGCAAGGGTTAAATCCCCTACTTCTTAAAGTGACTTACATTCAGTGGGGTCAAATCCCTGACTAAATGCTTCCGACTTCTGTCCTGATTCCTTCCTTATGATTTTTTTAACCTTCTACTAACAGCTTATGACCACTTTTCAATTATGTATAGTGTTATAATAAAAAATTTTAATAAAAATCATGTATAGCAATTCCCATTTGAGGTACACCCATTCGTTTGTTGCTCTGGAGTAGGGAGTAGTAGGGACGTTGCATGGAACCTTTCTACAAAGAGTAATTCGGGAATACAGAGGATAGAAAAATCGCTCAAGATCAATGATTAAAATGTAAATACACTTGGCATAAATTTGTTACTATTCAAAACTCTTCTATTTTTGACCATTTTCTTTCTGCAGTCCAATGCCTATCTGATGATTGATATATTTTTACTTCTTTAATACCAGCATCTTTAACTATTTTCTCTACTTCAACAATAGTCAGAGCAGCTTGCAAAGAATCTCTAAATAACTTTCGTTGATGTTGATTACAATCTCTAGCGTATTTGTCTACAAGTTCCTGTTTTAATTCTGGAGTTTCTGGACGAAGTAAGTCTCGTATAAATATTCCACCTCTAGGGTGCAAAACTCTTTTAACTTCTTGAAATAATAGTAATGGCTCTGATAAATGGTGAACAATACTGTTAGAAATTACCATCTCAAAACTATGTTCTAAATAGGGTAATTTTTTGGCATCTACTAATTCTAATTTGACCTGTGATTGTAATTGTGCTTTTTCAATATTTCTCTCTCCAATAGTCAGCATATTTTTTGATAAATCAATGCCAATTATTTGCCATTCTGGTTGTTGCTGACATATTAATATCGGTATTCTGGCAGTACCAGTACCGACATCAAGAACTAATCCTTTTTTTGGGCCGATTTCTATAGAACTTTCTGCAAAGGCTTGATTGACTTGCAAAAAGTCCATTGAGTCATATTCTTCTGCTTCTTCCCAAGTGTCCATCACTTCTGGTTCTAATATTCTTTCCATAATTTTTTCTATTTCAGTGAAATTCTTACTAATAACCAAAACAACAATACATAAATCTAGTTTTTTGTCAAATTTTCGGCCTTTATTGTTAAGCTGTCTCTAGAAAAATTGTTTTTTTCTCCAACAAATTAAAATTAAAATTACTTAACATCATACGATTTCAATATAGTTTCCAGAGTTTTTTTGCAAATTAATTACACCAATCCTGTGACTATAAAAATCATATCATAGACCGCAAATTAAGTAAATTCGTCAAATAATTGAGAATAATGTCAATAACTAGCCAACTTTACGTTTATTCATAATTTGCTTAACATGACAATTTTAAAATTATCTCCTCAGAAATATTTATTTTAATAATGTCAACAATAGTAGGTTAGCAAAATTCAACGTAAATGCAGAAAACTTAGATTAAGATGTAATATCATGTCTCTTTAAATAACCACTTCGGAAAAATTTAGGGAGTAGGGAGTAGGGAGTAGGGAGTAGGGAGTAGGGAAGAAGGGGAAATTTGTTTGCCCAGCATTCGGACTGAAAAAATATTTCCTCTTAAGAGAAGAACATTTTTATCCCTGGCTAATTAATGAGACTTGATATAAGTACCTTTGCGTAAATTTGGTATAACTTGATAAGCAGGTATAGCAAAAGTTATACATAGATATAGTCATATATTGTAAGTTCAAAAAAACTAAGCAAAGAAAGAAATTTTCACCAAGCTTTAGTACGATTGAACAAGCAAATAATGTCTACAAAAAATCAGGAACCTTTCACTAGATTAACTGTAGAACTAGGTTCAGGTAGATTAACAAAATACAACCGATGTAGGCAAAATATAGAAAAATTCCACTGGTTATATCCTAGCTGTGTCGGTAAATTAACACTGAAAAAAAGGGGTTGCACATTATGGAATGATATTACCAAAAATTAGTTTAGACTTTGAGTAAAAAAAAACCATTAATTAGTCATTCTAGTAATTATCAAATCAAAAATCCTATTCATCAAAAATATAAAATAATTCGTCACTGTGCAACGCCGAAAAAAAAGAAAAGTATCGAGAAAACAAATTTTTTCTAATAACTCTAATAACTGAAAGAAAGTAAAGCACAAAAACATTACTATCTACCGCCAAATCTTAATATTATGACAAAACAAAGAATAGAAAACTTAGTAATTATAGGTTCAGGACCAGCAGGCTATACTGCCGCTATCTATGCAGGACGTGCTAACCTCAAACCATTAGTCTTTGAAGGTTATCAAATAGGAGGTATACCAGGAGGTCAACTAATGACAACGACCGAAGTAGAGAACTTTCCTGGTTTTCCCGAAGGAATTACCGGACCCCAATTAATGGAACGGATGAAAAATCAAGCAGTTCGCTGGGGAACAGAACTATACACCGAAGATGTTACCTTTGTAGACCTAACTCAGTACCCATTTACTATTAAATCAGAGGAACGAGAAATTAAGACTTATAGCATCATCATTGCTACTGGGGCGACTGCCAAAAAACTCAAACTACCTAGCGAAGAAAAATTTTGGAATAGTGGTATATCTGCTTGTGCTGTCTGCGATGGAGCTAACCCGGCTTTTAAAGGAGTGGAATTAGCAGTTATTGGAGGTGGGGATACTGCAGCGGAGGAGTCTATTTATTTAACTAAGTATGGTTCTCATATTCATTTATTGGTACGTCGAGACCAGATGCGGGCGAGTAAGACTATGCAGCAGAGAGTGTTAGAAAATCCGAAAATTACTGTTCATTGGCAAACTGAAGTTATAGATGTATATGGTAATGGTGTGTTGGAAGGTGTGAAACTCAGAAATAATCAGACTGGAACACAAAAGGATTTACCAGTTGGTGGTTTGTTTTATGCTATTGGTCATACCCCAAATACTCAAATTTTTCAAGGACAGTTGGAGTTGGATGAGAAGGGTTATGTGGTTACTCGAGATATGGTGAAAACTAGCGTTGAAGGTGTCTATGCTGTGGGTGATGTCCAAGATAGTGAGTTTCGTCAGGCAATAACTGCTGCTGGTAGTGGTTGTATGGGGGCAATGTTGGTAGAAAGATGGTTGTCGGAAAGAGGTTTGGTACAGGAGTTTGCTCAGGAAAATGCAACTAAGAAGTCGGATAAGGAGATAGTTGTTGAAACTGTTGAGAGTTTTGACCATAATGCTACTCATCATCTGGGCGGTTATGCTTTGCGGAAACTCTACCACCAGAGCGATCGCCTAATTATAGTTAAGTATTCTGCTCCTACCTGTGCTCCATGTCATACTTTGAAGCCTATTTTGGAGAAGGTCCTACAAGAGTTTGAGGGAAAAATTCATTATGTAGAGATTGATATTGAGCAAGATCCGGAGATTGCTCAGAATGCAGGGGTAATGTCTACACCAACGATTCAGTTTTTTAAGAATAAGGGTTTGGTCGAACAGTTGAAAGGTGTGAAGGGTAAGAATCAATATCGGCAGGTGATTCAAAATAATATATAGCGTTTTTATCTGGGATGTGGAGACCAAGTGCGGTCAAAAATGTATGGAGGGAAAACATCATTAATAGGATTTGATTTTTGGCATGAAAAAATACCGACCACATTGCTGCGATCGGCTCCTTTGATTTTTTATTCTTCTTCGTTTGAACTTTCTGGTAGTTTTTCGACCTGCTCCAACAGCCTAACTATTTCTTTTTCTAGAGAAGCTGCTTTGTTTAGAAATCCAGCTTGAGCTGCCTGACTTTCTGTCAATCTTTTCTCTAAACACTCATTATCAGCGTTCATGTAATCCAATGCTTCTGAAACTACTTCCCGGAGCAGGCCAAGGATTCCCCCAATAGTCCTATAGATTGCAACTCGTCCCACGCCCGCGTCCACTTTTCCACTAGCTCGCTGCGACTGATATTCAATGCCTCCGCTATTTCGTCCATACGTTGCAAGGTTTCTGGAGTCAGTGATAGATTGGTTCGTTTTTTGGGGCTTTTGTATTTAGGTTTTCCGGCCATCTATTATTTTTTTATCCATTGTTTGTGTACAAGATAATTTTACTCAACCCTCTTGACATTTTTTTATACACAAGACAATAATAATATCAAGCTATACACAAAAAATATCTAGGAGATGGCGCCCAACGAAGCAGTTTAAATAGCTAAAACCTAAAACTTAACTGACATAGCCCTTACTATTCTCAATGAAAAATTGCTTTGGAGGTGAGGCTTTTATCTTCTAACTTCACCCTTTTCTTGTGCCTTTCTTAATCCTTTTACCCCTATGATTGGAAATTTATATAACCACGGATTCGAGATTCCTTTTAATGACCCAGAACTTCCCCAGTGGGCAGATGGCCATCTAGATAAATTTTGCGATTTATTTTGGCACGAAACCTGGAAAAATGGCGATGATGCGATCGCCTCTCTGGAAATAGATATGCTGGCCGATAGATATGCCTATATCAAAGAGGGCATGGCTTTGAGGGCTTTTCAAATTTATAAATTGTATAAAGATTTAGGATTTAAAACCTTCAAAGAGTATTGTGTTAAAGCCTTGAAAAAATCGGTCTATTACGTCAAACGAGTTATTAAAGCTGCTCAAATATCTTGGTCATTGATGCTAGAAGGATTCACAGAACTGCCAGACAACGTATCTCAAGCTATAAGATTAGCCACTTCTGTTAGTCAAGTCAGCGAGGAAGCTAATGAAACTACGAGCTGTTGGCAGGACGTGCTGGATAAAGCAAAGGATCAATCTAGACCCATTACAGCAAATTATATAGAAACTACTATTACTGGGGAAACTGCACACCCCTTAGCCACAGCAAAACTACCCAGAGATGTTTGGAATAAGTTAAAAGCTCAGGCCAAACAACAGGGAATCAAACCGGAAAAATTATTAGAAGAGATTGTGGGAAATTATTTAGATACAAAACAAGACTCTAGCCGAGAGACTGAAACAGTAGCCGAGCCAGAGCCGATAAACAAATCAAAAATTTCTATGTCCAAAACACCTGAAATGAAAGCCTGGGAAAAAGATTTACAGGATTTAGTCCAGGAACACTTGATGAATGAAGTTAATCATGAGACAACCGTAGACAGCTCCTCAATACCAGAAGTTTTTCACTCAAATGGGGGTGTTCCACCTGGAAGTTAAAGCTAAATACGGAGACCTTCGACTTAAATCCACTTGGTAGAAAGCCTACACCGAAATGCATACGATAAATCGCTACTAATACCATTATTAACTTCTATTTTTATTTATCTACTACTATTACAAACTGCTAGTCGAGATATCAAAGCCAAAAATGTTTCAGCAGCCATCATTTTACCAACTCCATAACAAGCACGTCGTCGCCATATAATTACAGGTAAGTGACCTTCTGGAGCTTGCAGGTTAAAGCTAAGTTCATCATAATATTTCCAACTTTCTCCATTTCGCCATCCGACGCGATCGCAAAAATCTCCATATTGTCCATTTACACTTTCCCATATACGTTGTTGTACTTTTAAGCCAAACAACCCATTACTGTAATATTCCCAAAGCCAGTCAATAGTAAGAAGGTCTGTGCAGGGAAAATTTTCAATATCTACTAACTGTAGCCAACCTTCATCTTCCCGGAGGGTTACTTGCAGTACCAACTCCCAGGTAAGTTCGTCTGCTTTTCGCCATTTTCCTGCAGCTAAAAGATTTATCAGTGGGTTATAGTCTATCCCTACTTCTGACATTGGTGCTTCTGGAGTTGCCATGGCATTTAGATGTTCTTCAATACGATATAGGGTATCTGTCAATATTTCTGGGTTAAGTTGTTCGAGGCGATAAAGTACCCACTCTAGCTGAGAATGAAGCTGGAAGCGTTCCATTGCTGCCTGATTTAACTGAGCTTGTAGTTTATCTAGTTGTCTTTTGAGGTCCCCATTGAAATTTTGATTGTGATTTACCTCATCTACTTGTGCAAAAGGCAAACTTATGGTATTATTACTGCTATTTTTATTTTTCTGGTCTTGTACAAATTTCCACATTTGTCTAGCCCAGTTCAATTTTGCTTCTTCCTTTCGCTGGTATATTTCTGCCGTAGCAAAGAAAGTAGTGTCTGATGTTAAATCCCAACTACAGACAGAACAAAATTCTGGCAATGTTTCAATGTATTCTGTGCCACAGACAGGACATAGTACCATTTCTCAAAAACTTTTCTACATTTTATGTAAGCATTCAGCCGTCAGCTATTAGCTATCAGCTATTAATGTTGGCAAAGGTAAGAGTAATTGATAAATTGAACTAGCTAATAATTATCAAAAAGGTGATTCTGTCTATGTTAGAGACTGTTTCAGGACTTACGCATGAGGTAGGAAAAATTAGGATTTGAGATTGCTTTCCGTTCCGGACTGCTACGCAAACCCTGTCGGTCGCAATGACAAAAATACCTTGTACTGGGTAAGTCCTATGTTTGTAAAAGGAATATTAAATCTAGGCTTAGTGGAGTGGCACACCTAAAACTATGCAACAGATTTTTCCTTCTAGGTTTCTTTATCCCCCTATCTCCCCATCTCCCCATCTCCTTCAAACAAATACTTCAAACTACATTTGAGATTCTTGTTCTGAAGATATCTCAGAGGGTTGATACCGAGCCAAGTTACTATTGTAAGTTCCTATAAGTTTAGGCATGAGCCGCTCAACTTCTGTAGGTGTTTCTCCAAATGAAGGCCAAACCATATATAACTTTCTAAAAGCTTCTTCAATTCTCCCTTGTTCAATGTCCTCCAGAGCATCTTTTTCTCGAATCAATTCTATAGCTACACGGTCTTGATAAGTGGGGCCAAAATTCTTAGCACCTACCATAGGAGCATAGAGGTCCCAAGATGTACTCAGAAACTGATATCTACCTGCTGCATCAGAACAAAGTTTTTCGTTATTCCTATCAATGCCACATTTCATCTCTCTAGGGTGGTCTTCAAAGCCAGAGAAATGGTCGTTTGTGTATTGACGATAATAACCTTGAGGACCTGTGGTGCCTTCTGTTACAGCGATTGTATCGAGAAAAGCTCGTATTCTGGGTACATTTATTGGATAGGCCCAATTCTCATTTGGCTCAATCTCAGGCATAATCACTACTGTTTCTGGCCAATTTTCATCGCCAGCATTTGCGCCCCCACCCACTTCTTGAAATAGTTTTAAGATGGCCATAAGTAACACGAAAATAATTAATAAGGTAGAAGCTAGCTGGATGTTTAACAGTTTAAACCAATTTAAGGGCTGTTTCTGTATTTTCCGAGTAGTAGAATTATTTTCTGTTTTGTTTTTAGAGGGGGCTGATTTGTTGAAGTTTTTAATAGTAGGAGACAAGATCTTTTTTTGAGTATTAGGGAGTATACCGGTTTGCTGACCAAATTTTAGCAAAGAATTAATAGTTTCTAATCGTTTATTTCGATCTAATTCTCGATTATTAGAGCGAATACCCTGAATATTTGCAAAGGCTATAACATCTACTTGAGTTACTTTTTTTAGTGGCTTTTTGACAAATTTCAGGAACATTTGAGCTATATATAAATGAAATGATTTATTTATAGGAGGAATTTGTTGTAACCAGATATTGATTAATTCAATGTCTGAAATTGTTTGAGGTTTACTTCTTTTTTGTACTTGTTGTTTGTACATGGCTCACCATCTGAATACTGTAGAATTAAAGCTTAAAACTAATTATGCTAAGTCAGGAATATATGGTTTCTCCAAAAGCATAAATTAAAGTTGTATTTTGACTCCCTATTGCTTATTGAAAAATGAACTGTTCGGTAAAATCTATAATTTTGTATCTTACTCCTTATGAAAATTGCTAGATGTTAAATAGTTAAATCTAAATAGAATAATGGATATTGAGATGGAAATAGGGAACAAGGAGTAATAATTAAACAACTTCTCTCACCTAATACTCGAATACTTATCTAGTAGTTTGACATTTGGTTATACCGAATTAACTTAACTATAAAAATATATTATTTGAGATTTAATTTAATTTACAGCTTGTTTCATATAAGTGAGCTACATCTGTGGCAGGCAAGATGCCCGCACTACAAAGACTTTATTTAAACCCCGTCCGATCGGGCGAGGTTTTCTTGAATATTTGTACTTCATATAGCACTAAATCTGCTGTATCTCTTTGTTTTTGGCAAGTTTTCTGTTCTGCTTAACTTCAAGTTCTCAGGCAACTCCTTTGCACAAATGAAAAGTAAGTGTGTAATTCTAAGGCATCCTTTCGGTGCGGAAATGCTACGCAAAAAGAATGTAAAGCGTACTCAATAAAGTTATACCAATGTCCTAAAAACAATGTTCTACTTATTGAACACTTCAATTATCAAATAATAAGTCAGGTTAAGTAATGTTTTTAGGAATTATTTGTATGATGTAAAGATATCTTATTCGTTATTTATCTACTCCATATTTACAATTAACAAATATTTATAACTGTATTTACCTCCTTATTTCTGAGTTCTGACTCCTAACTTAAAAATATTTTATACTTAAGAATAGCGGATTTGATCTTATACTTAAGATATAGCAATATAATTTGAGTTGTGAGATCTTAGAAACTTTTAGGCAACAACTCATCTGGCAACAGGTAACAGAGAAGAAGAAAAAAACGTATCATATAAATGTAATAATTGCTATATTCTGTACTTTTAAGAAACACTTCAATTCTCACATCTGATTCCTGATTGCTATAACTTCACCCAACCTATTCCTCCATAACCAAAATTAAATAATTCAGGATGTAAAATTTCCGCTAAAATTTCTAAAGAATCGACTAATCTCGGCCCTGGACGATTAAAATAAGAATTACCATCTGTAATGTAAACTTTCCCCGATTTAACTACAGGTAAATCTTGCCATTCTGGACGATTAATTAACTCCATAGTATCTTGGCGAGTACGTTCTAAATCAAAACCACAAGGCATGAAAATTATCATATCTGGATTAGCAATTAATAACTCTTCCCATTTTAACCATGGAGAATGTTTTCCCACTACTCCAAATAATGAATTCCCCCCAGCTAACTTAACTAATTCTGGTATCCAATTTCCTGCTGCCATTAGCGGATTGCTCCACTCAATACAAGCTACTTTCGGAATATCATTAACTGGTAAATTTTGAGTTTTTTCCGAACAAGCTTTAACCCTATATTTTAACTGAGAAATTACTTCATTTCCATCCACTCCTAAACTCATTGCTACTTGTTCCATATCTGCCCAAACTTCTGCCAATAAATTAGGCTGTAATGAAATAATTTGAGGATGACTTTTAGTTAAATTTGCTACTACAGCTTCTACTTCTGCCAAACTAGCAGCACAAACATCACATTGAGCTTGAGTAATAATATGAGTAGGTTCTAATTTTTCTAGGGTTTCTGTTTCTACACGGTAGACACTCAAAGCTGATTGTAATAACTCCGTAGCTCGATTATGAATTTCACGACTACTTCCCTCAGGATTAAATTTAGGCTGAGTACAAACAGGCAAGTTTTGAATTTCTGGAGGATAGTCACATTCGTGACTTCTACCCACCATAGCATCCGTTAATCCCAATATTGCAACAATTTCTGTAGCACTAGGAATTAGAGAAACAATTTTTAGTTGACGATCTATCATTTTTCTTCTTGAGTATATAGCTATCGCTTTTCTTTACTTAATAAAAAATTAAGCTTTATTATAATTGATTAGTATTTTGAGATAATAGTACTGAGAACAAACCTAAACTATTTAGCGTAGATGCCCATAAGAGATACCAAGAAAATACGAGAAGATTATACTAATGGTAATAGAAACTTTATAGCAATAAAGCTGCCGGAAGTTGACCTTAGTGGTATTAATCTGAGTGGTGCTGATTTTAGTAATTCTGATTTTAGTGATGCTGATTTGACAAATGCTAACCTTAGTGGAGTCAATCTTAGTAATGCTAATTTGAGTGGTACAAACCTAGTAGGGGCAAATTTAAGTGAAGCTAACTTAACAAGTGCTAAATTATGTGAAGCTAATCTGAGTAATGCTAACTTAAGTTGTGCTAATCTCTCAAAAATTGATGCAAATCGTGCTTTTTTGTTTTGCGCTAACCTTTCTCAAGCGAATCTAGATGGTGCTTTTCTTTTTAGTGCTAGTCTTAGCTATGCTTGTCTGATTTATGCAAATATGAAATATGTAAGTTTGATTGGTGCTAATTTAGTAGGGGCAGATTTGAGTAAAGCTGATTTAACTGGTTCATATTTAATTGTTACAGACTTGAGTAGTGCAAATCTGACTAAGGCTAATTTCAGTAAAGTCGATCTCAACAGTTCTAATTTGTCTGCTGCTAATTTGACTAAAGCTAATTTTAATGGTGCTGATTTAAGTTGGGTAAATTTACTTGATACTAATTTGAGTGAGGTTAATTTAAGTCGTGCTAAGTTAACTGATGCAATTTTACCTGATGGTTTCAATGTTAACTACTCTGGGTCATTCAACAATCTTAAATCGAGTGTAGTTAATAAAACATAATTCCAGGTATAAGGCCAGTTTGAGACTAAACTAAGTAAATCTTCTCTTCTTCTATTCCACAATTTATGGTACATGAGTGCAGGTTAGGACATTTTACTTCCTGTTCCCTTTGAACGAAAGTATTTTGTCCTAATGGTACTTATATTAAATCAGGATAATTAGTGATCAAAAAACCTATTATCTTAATAACAAGACAAATCTCCTGATTCTCCCTACTACCCCACTAACTTAATTTATAAAAATTCAACCAGACATCATAATCAAAATTATACATTTTATCCAGACATGATATTATGCCTAAGTGGCCAAAAAATAGAAAAATAGATGACAGCAGCAAATACCCAAAAATTAGACGTATTTGGCGTAGGTAACGCCTTAGTAGACATCCTCGCATTTGTAGAAGAAGACTTAATCGCTAAACATTCCCTCCAAAAAAGCGGGATGACTCTGATGGATGCTCCAACACAAGGAGGAATATTGCACGACCTAGAACACATACCCTTACAAATGCGTTCTGGAGGGTCAGCAGCAAATACCATGATAGCGATCGCTCAGAGTGGAGGAACGGGTATTTTTGTGGCCAAAGTCGCCAACGATCCTAATGGTGAGTTGTACCGTCAAGATATGCTCGACTCCAAAATTGAATTTAATGTAGTTCCTACATCTACAGAAAATGGACCTACTGGTACTTGTGTGGTACTGACAACTCCTGATGCCGAACGTACCATGTGTACTAATCTGGGAGTATCTGTGAGTCTCAGTGCTAATGATATTGATGCAGAACAAATTAAGCGTTGTAAATACAGTTATATAGAAGGTTATTTGTGGACTGGACCGGATACAAAGCAAGCTTGTATTCAAGCAATGGAAGATTCTAAGCGTCAAGAAGTTAAAGTGTGTTTTACTTTCTCTGACCAGTTTTTAGTAGATATGTTTGCTGATGACTTCCGCGAAGTAGCGTCAAATTATTGTGATGTATTATTTTGCAATGCTGATGAAGCTCGTAGTTTCTGCGGAATTGAGTCTTTAGAAGAATGTGCTATTAAAATTGGGGAGTTGGTAGAAACAGCTTTTATTACTAATGGTAAGGAAGGTTGTTTAGTTGCCAAAGATCAAAAAATTACTCCTGTACCAGGGTTTCCTGTGAAAGCGATCGATACTGTTGGTGCGGGGGACGCTTTTGCGGGAGGTGTGTTATTTGGCCTTACCCATGGTTACACACCTATTCAAGCTGCACGTTGGGGAAATTATCTAGCTTCTGCTGTTGTACAAATTCAAGGTCCGCGTTTAGAAGGTTCTTGGGAAGATAAATTTCAGGAAGTAATATCATCTCCTAATTGAAGAATGTTATAGGTTTTAGGTTAATGGTTAATGGTTCAATCTTATTGAGTGTATCAACCTTAACAAGTTTGTAGACTCTACAGGTAGCTGTGGGGTTTGAAAACCCAACTGCTCCGAATAGTGCTGAAAAATTTTCTTCCTAATACTGGCGTTGCTGATTCTGGGTATGATTTGAGAATTTTGTATTTGGGATTTTTTATTTTGGATGGTTTGAACTACTTGTTAATATTAATTCCCAGATCCGGTGTTCCCTATTCCCTATTCCCTATAAACCTACTTTCATACCTTAATTCAGTAATGACCTAATACTTAAGACCTAACGCTCAAAACACAACGGAAACGTAATTCCCTATTCCCTATAAACCTACTTTCATACCTTAATTCAGCAATGACCTAATACTTAAGACCTAACGCTCAAAACACAACGGAAACGTAGCGACGATAATACACAGTATTTCAAGTTGATGAGGTACGGCAACAAAGATTTTTCAACCAGTTTTTCTTAATGGTGAGAATGTATCAAGTTAAGGACTGTACCTCATTTACTAGCAATCTGTTCTATATTTAGAGAACGACTCCAGAAGGCAAAAGTGGGAAAAACATTTCCCTGTCTAAAAGCGATCGTTAGTCTATGTTTTAACCCATTCTTTACTCTACAAAAATTATACAAGAGAGTCAGAAGACAGGACCAGTTATAATACCCCACAAATAATTTTAGGAGATTTAAACTTAAAGATGTATTTCAATACGCACAGTGTGAGAAATATATAGCGCTGTGCGCAGGGAACAGGCAACACTTAACTGGGAACAGGGGGAATAAATTGCCGATCATATAAGACTTCTAGCTCTTTTGCCCCTACTACAATTTGTAAATATACCAGCGCTCATTGCTATATCTTTGTTTTTTTTCATATCTCCCTGCTTTGTGTTTATTAGACATCTCCGAAAAAGAATAGACTTTTTGCAGAAATAGGCAACAGTTGTGCGACCCCACGGGGTTCGACAGACGCAAAGGAAAAGGCATCAAGAAAAGCAACAGGGAAGAAATTTTCTGAAAAAAAGCGCAAAAAATGCTTTATATGTGTAATATCAAATCCGTTTAATTGGACATAAAAAAAATCTTCAATCGTCATAACTACCCTCATCTTTGTAATTCTTTCTCCTCCTGACTCCTGTCTCCTGACTCCTGAGGACTCCTAACTTAACCATTCTATGGCTGTTTAACCGGATTTGATATAATGTGTAATTTCCACTTTTATGTCTATTTAATTTATAAGTATTCAATCAGAGTTGAAAAAACCATCTTCTGACTTCAATGGCAAATCTCTCCCTGCTCTCTACTGACTGCTTTTCTCCCTAGCTAAATGTAGCAAAATTTTGAGATTTGGTATTATGGCAGGGAATAGGGAATATCAAATCCGTTTAATTGCACATAGCTCCAATTTAGACAGATAGGGAATAGTGAAATTTATAGCAATACTAAAAACGTTGAAGGGTTTAGCATCCTCTACAGAGAACAGACTACTGAATTGAAGTGAGGTTGTTCAACCAGATTTCATATAACAGGCAATAATGGGAAAAGTATTTCCCTATCTAACGTTCATCATCAGTCTATTTGCTCACCAAATCGTTCCTTTCTATATGATTTAAAAATTTAGTTGATTTTAGTGATTTTGTTGAATAATTATTAAAGATTTAAGCTCAGTCTTAAAGCAAAATTAAACAACAAACAAGTTGTTTATTAAACAAGATGAAAAAAATGTAATAAAATGTGAATCAAGTGGTTCAAAAAAATAGTAATATGTAACAATATAAATAAATTAAAACTTTAATAAGCAGGCAGTAAATATTAAGTAAATATCGACTACCATCAAAAGCAAATACCAAGAGCAGTAAGTTGAGGAGTATTATAGAAATGGAAACTGCCACGAAAGATACTAAAAGCAAAGATTCTCAACAACAAAAAAAGGGTCATCCTAGTGGCGATAAACGCTTTAAACAGTTAGATATTACAATGAAGCGGAATCAATATCGTCAAGATTCTTTAATTGAAGTATTGCATAAAGCACAATCAGTATTTGGTTATTTAGAATCTGATGTTTTGATGTATATAGCACGAGGTTTAAAGTTACCATTGAGTAGAGTTTATGGAGTAGCAACTTTTTATCATATTTTTTCACTTAAGCCTAATGGTGCTCATACTTGTGTGGTATGTATGGGTACTGCTTGTTATGTAAAAGGTGGTGGAGAAGTAATTAAAGCACTAGAAAAAGAATTAGATATAAAAGTAGGAGAAACAACAGCAGACGATCAAATTTCTCTGATGGCAGCTCGTTGTTTAGGTGCTTGTGGGATTGCGCCAGCAGTGGTTTTTGATGGTAGCGTCGCAGGTAAACAAACTCCAGAAGTAGTTATGGAAAAAATTAAAAGTTGGCAGGAGTAAATTTAGCCAAAAATCAACAGTCAAAATTCCATGGGTAAACATAGTATTTAGGTAAAGTTTTACCTGATTAAAAGTTGATATTTTTTGATTGTGGAAATATTTAAAGCTAGAAAAAGAATCCAGTTGTGAAGTTAGAATATTTAGGTAAGATGGAAACTAAGAAAAACTGGTAATCCTGCATAGTAATGGTATACAAGAAACAAGGGATGCTTGGCACGGGAGCATCTTGCTCCCACTGCCGTACCTCGTAACAAAAATAATGCAACGCACAACCATGACAATGCACCACCACCGAAAAACCATCTCACTTAGTTACTTAACGATCTATTTTTTTTTACTGATTTATAAATCAAAATCAAACTCAAGGAAAGAAAAAAAAAAGCTATAGCACTACGCAAATAGGGCGCGGACATTTATAAATGCTCAAAGTTAGTCAGGGATTACTTCTGATTTCTAACTTTTGACTTACTTCTAACTTCTGACTTGCGCTGTTAGTCAGGGATGACTTCTGATTTCTGATTTCTGATTTCTGATTTCTAACTTCTGACTTGCGCTGTTAGTCAGGGATGACTTCTGATTTCTAATTTCTAACTTTTGACTTTGAACTTTTGACTTTGAACTTTTGACTTGCGCGTAGCGCTATAACTGCCGATCGCTCAGTGCTAATAGCTAAAAATAAGAAAGGAGAATAATAGATGGACTATCAAGATTTGCTAGATATTGCCGAAACAGAAAAAAATAGACAAAAAAGCATTCGAGTTCACTGCTGTACGTCTACAGGTTGTCAAGCTGCTAATTCTGTAGATGTAATGAAAAACATGAAAAATGCAGTTAAAACAGCAGGGTTGGAAGAACGTGTCGAAGTAGTAGGAGTAGGTTGTATGGGATTTTGCGGACGCGGTCCCCTAGTACAAATAGACCCCGACGACACCCTCTATGAAGAAGTAGAACCCGAAAACGCTGCCAGTATTATCGACGCACTCAATGGCGGTACCACCGAAGTCATTAAAGGCGACTCTCAACACCCATTCTTTTCTCATCAACTCCGCATCGTCAGGGAACATACAGGAAAAATTAATCCCGAACGCATCGAAGAATATGTCGCCGTCGGTGGATATCAATCTCTTTACCACGCGTTACATGAAATGACTCCCGGTGAAGTCGTGGACGAAATTACTCGCAGTGGTTTACGCGGTCGGGGTGGGGGCGGTTATCCCACTGGTTTAAAATGGGCAACCGTCGCCAAAATGCCAGAAGGTCAGAAATATATTATCTGCAACGGTGACGAAGGAGACCCCGGCGCATTTATGGACCGGAGCGTATTAGAAAGCGACCCCCATTTAGTATTAGAAGGAATGGCGATCGCTGGTTATGCTGTGGGAGCAAATCACGGTTTCATTTACGTCCGTGCTGAATATCCTCTCGCCATCCAGCGGTTACAAAAAGCTATTCAACAAGCAAAAAAATACGGACTCTTGGGTAGTCAAATATTCGACTGTCCTTTTGATTTCAAAATTGACATCCGCATCGGTGCTGGTGCATTTGTTTGTGGGGAAGAAACTGCCCTCATTCAATCAGTGGAAGGCAAACGTGGCAACCCCGTACCCCGTCCGCCATATCCTGCTCAGTCTGGACTTTGGGGATATCCAACTCTAATTAATAACGTGGAAACCTTTGCCAACATTGCCCCTATTCTGAAAAAAGGTGCAGAGTGGTACGCGAGTATTGGTACTGAAAACAGCAAAGGCACAAAAATATTCGCCCTCACAGGTAAAGTTAGAAATAACGGTTTAATTGAGGTACCAATGGGAATTACTCTGCGGGAAATTGTTGAGGAAATGGGAGGTGGTGTTCCTGGTGGGGAAGTGAAAGCGGTACAAACAGGGGGTCCTTCCGGTGGTTGTATTCCTGTTTCAATGCTTGACACTCCTGTAGACTACGACTCTCTCAGCAAAGTTGGTTCGATGATGGGTTCGGGTGGCATGGTGATTATGGATAAGGAAACTAGCATGGTTGAGGTGGCGCAGTTTTATATGGAATTTTGTCGTGGTGAAACTTGTGGCAAGTGTATTCCTTGTCGCACTGGTACGGTGCAGTTATATGCTTTGCTGACTAAGATTTTGAATAAACAGGCGACTGTTATGGACTTAGAAAGGTTGGAGGAGTTGTCTTATATGGTGAAAGATACTAGCTTATGTGGTTTGGGGATGACTGCACCTAATCCGGTTTTGAGTACGTTGCGCTATTTTAAGCAAGAATATCTAGATTTATTGCAGGAGTCAGAGTTTTCTAGCAATGGTAAGGTATTAACTTAGGAGTCAGGAGTCAGGAGTCAGGAGTCAGGAGAGAAGAAGGAGGTGCGCTATTAACTGGACATTATATTAGAAGTCAGGAGTCAGGAGAAAGGAAGTTTTTGTGCTATTAACTGGACATTATATTAGAAGTCAGGAGAATGTAGGAGATAGCGATCGCCTTGCTAGAGAAGTCAACTAACAGAGCATTTGGATGAGAGAGTAAGCAAAACACTAACTCCCTAAATATTTAAGTGGTTTATAAGAGTTGAAAAGCTCTGCAATTTTACTTTTAACAAGAGGTGTAATACCAATTTGAAAAAATAATGTTTAACTTAGGTGAAACTTCAATTATTAAGTAATTAACACAGGCGTAATGACTTTTTTGCTAATTAGCACGCCAGTTATTGTTAATTATTCTTATGTTTATATCAAATCCGTTTAATTCGGTATAAAAAAATATTCCATCTTCACCCAGAGCGGAAAGAACTCTGAATTCTTTTCCCTTCTGAATTCTGAATTGCAGGATTGCTGTTTGCGGAGCATTCCGTAGGAAATTCTGATTCACTATCTTATTACACCGATGTTACCGGATTTGATATTACTTCTCCCCCATTCCCTCACTCCCATACTCCCCTACTCAATAAATTGTAGAAAACACTTATCAAATTGGTATAATATTAGGAGAAAAAAATATGTCAGTAAAAACGTTAACTATTGATGGCAATCAAATTGCAGTTGAGGAGGGAACTACTATTCTTGAAGCAGCTAAGGAAGCAGGAGTTCGCATTCCTACTCTCTGTCATTTGGAGGGAGTTACGGATATTGGTGCTTGTCGGTTGTGTCTGGTAGAAATTTCTGGGGTGAAAAAGTTATTACCTGCTTGCGTAACTCAGGTTGCGGAGGGAATGGAAATTCAGACTCAAACTCAGAAGTTGCAAGAATATCGACGGATGTTGGTGGAATTGTTATTTTCTGAGGGCAATCATGTTTGTGCGGTTTGTGTTGCGAATGGGAATTGCGAATTGCAAAATATGGCAGTAGAGGTGGGGATGGATCATACTCGGTTTCCCTATCGTTTCCCAGACCGGGGAATGGATCTATCTCACAAGCAGTTTGGTATAGACCATAATCGTTGTATTTTGTGTACTCGCTGTGTGCGGGTTTGTGACGAAATAGAAGGAGCGCACGTTTGGGATGTGGGAAGTCGTGGTGCTGCTTGTTACATTGTTTCTGGTTTGAATCAACCTTGGGGAGAGGTGGATGCTTGTACTGCTTGTGGTAAGTGTGTGGATGCTTGTCCCACTGGTGCAATTTTCCGTAAGGGGGCAACGGTAGCTGAAATGGAGCGCGATCGCTCTAAGTTGGAATTTTTGGTCAATGCTAGGAAAAATAAACAATGGACAAGGTGAATGAAGTTAGAAGTTAGAAGTCAGAAGTCAGAAGTTAATTTGTTTGATTTCTATTTTGGCTAATCTATGAAATGTATTTAGAGACTGAATTTATAAAATTACCTTTTCCCTGTTCCCTATTCCCTAATTGAAGGTATTAATTATGTCGAAAAAAATAAAATTTGCCACAGTTTATACCAATTCACTGAAAGAATGTCACAAATAGTAAGTCAAATAATAAGCTGAAATTACTGTAAAATTCAGGTTTCAAGTCGCTAAAATATAACTTCTGACTTCTGACTTTAGTGAAACGGTATTAGTAGGGTGCGTTGCAACGCACCATTAACTAAAGATAGCAGATAAAAGATAATTGCCTAGTGCTGTATAGCAGTCTAAGCAAAGGTTAGGACAGTTCAAAAGCTTAAAACTCAGACAAAGGAATATTTTTCCTTCTTCCTTCTTCCTTATTTTTTCTGTTGTACAAGTAGCGATATCCTCAGAAAAAGTCAAGCAAATACTATTCCTTTGAAACAGAAAATTTGAGTGCTTTTCTATTCCCTGTTCCCTACTCCCTATTCTCTAATTAAAGGTATTAATTATGTCAAATAAAATAAAATTTGCTACAGTTTGGTTGGCTGGATGTTCTGGTTGTCATATGTCGTTTCTCGACTTAGATGAATGGTTGTTTGAACTTGCAAATTATGTCGAGGTTGTTTATAGTCCGGTGGGAAGTGATATTAAAGAATATCCAGAAAATGTTGATGTTTGTTTGGTGGAAGGAGGTATTGCTAATCAGGATAATTTAGAAATAATTTTTGAGGTGAGGAAAAAGACTAAAACTTTAATTTCTTTTGGTGATTGTGCTGTTACTGCTAATGTGCCAGCTATGCGAAATATGTTGGGTGGTACGAAACCTGTTTTAGAAAGAAGTTATTTAGAGTTAGCAGATGAAAATAAGCAATTACCAAATTCGCCGGGAATTGTACCAGAATTACTTGATAAAGTTCGACCAGTGCATGAAGTTGTTCCAGTGGATATTTTTATGCCTGGATGTCCGCCTTCTGCTGATCGAATTAAGGCGACTTTAGAACCTTTATTAAAGGGTGAAATGCCAAAAATGGCAGGTAGAGAAATGATTAAGTTTGGGTAAAAGAAGAAGAAGTCAGGAGACAGGAGTCAGGAGACAGAATTAAGCTAGGATAGGTTGAATTAAGTGGTAGCGCAACCCAAAAGATATATATTTTTGTTAGGTTTATCCTCCGGATAAGCTCCCCTAACATTCCTCAACCCAACCGACAGTATTAGTTAGTCAAAAAAAGCTGATTAAAATACGCAAAATTAGTCTAATTTTAGCTATCGTATCCTGTGTAATTTTAATACTTTTATCTCTATTAAATACTCCCCAGTCTTTAGCTACTCAACAGGCAAGAATTTCTCAGATTATTGATGGAGATACTTTAGAAGTTACCATGTCACAATGTCGAATTCCTTGGAAAAGAAATTCACAATTATGTCGGCTACAACTTGCCTGTATTGATAGTCCTGATTATGGAGATAGTCCGTTTTTTGAGGCTGCTAAAAGTAGACTTGAAACACTGATTCCTAGAGGTACAATAGTATTAGTTAGTGATACAGGAAAAAGTAGTCATCAACGGATAGTTTCAGAAGTATTTAAAGATAATACTTCCATTAATTTACAACTGGTTAGTGAAGGAAAAGCTTCCCTTTTCTGTAAACATCTAAATGATACTTGCCCTAGTTTAAAAACTGCTTACTTGAATGCTCAAAATTCTGCCAAACAAGCAGGTTTAGGTATCTGGAATTCTCGACAACCTTGGCAAAAAGCCCGCATTTGTAATTAGAAGAAAACTGATAAACAAAGTAGAGGTAGTTTTGAGAAATAAATTTTATAATATTCTCAAAACCTAGTGCCGCTACGCAGAAGTTAAAAGTCGTAGGGGCGTTAACGATAGTTATGCGAAGCAAATGCCATTCGCCCTCAAAAGTATTGATTGGTAAAGCTATTAGCATTTTGTAACTGGTTAGTTATTTCTGCCATCCTACACTAGAGTTTAATTTAAGTAAGTTAGGTTTTGTTTCCTCAAGCAAAACTACTAAAATTACTTTCCTTTTACCTTCTAATAATGACAATTTTTAACGCCAACCTACACATCTTTTTTGTTGGGTTGCGCTCTCGCTTAACCCAACCTACTAAAATTACTTACCTGTTTTCTTTTCATCACATTAGTTACTTACTCAGAAAAATAGCTTTGAAAAATTTCTCAAAATCTAGAGATTATTTATTTAGTAAAGGAGAAAATAAACTATGTCTAAAACAATAGTCATCGACCCAGTAACTAGAATCGAAGGTCATGCCAAAATATCAGTAATATTAGATGATGTGGGAGAAGTATCCGACTGTAGATTTCATGTCGTAGAATATCGTGGCTTTGAAAAATTTTGTGAAGGGCGACCTTTTACAGAAATGGCAGGAATAACAGCTAGAATTTGTGGAATTTGCCCAGTAAGTCATTTATTAGCTTCTGCCAAAACAGGGGATAAAATTCTCGCAGTTCAAGTTCCTCCCCCAGGAGAAAAATTGCGTCGAATGATGAATTTAGGGCAGTTAACTCAATCCCATGCTTTAAGTTTTTTCCATCTTAGTAGTCCTGATTTTCTATTAGGTTGGGATAGCGACCCTGCTAAACGAAATGTCTTTGGTTTAATGGAGGAAAATCCAGATTTAGCTAGGGCAGGAATTCGACTTAGGCAGTTCGGTCAAACAGTCATAGAATTGTTAGGAGCTAAAAAAATTCATGCTGCTTGGGCAGTACCTGGTGGTGTACGTTCTCCCCTATCTGAAGAAGGGCGAGAATGGATCAAAAATCGTCTCTCAGAATCTTTTGAAACTACTAATACTGCTATTAGTTTGTTTAAGGATTTATTGGATAAAGAATTAAAAACTGAAGCTGAAGTTTTTGGTAAGTTTCCATCATTATTTATGGGATTAGTTGGTGCAAATGGTGATTGGGAACATTACGGCGGAAAACTACGGTTTACTGATAGTGAAGGTAATATTGTTGCCGATAATTTAAGCGAAGATAATTATCAGGAATTTTTAGGGGAAGCGGTGGAAAGTTGGTCTTATTTGAAATTTCCCTATTACAAACCAATGGGTTATCCTGATGGAATTTATCGTGTCGGACCTCTTGCTCGTTTAAATGTTTGTTCTCAGATAGGTACAGAAAAAGCAGACCGAGAATTAAAAGAAATGCAAGAGCGGGTAGGTGGTGTTCCTACTTCTTCTTTCTTCTATCATTATGCTCGTTTGATAGAAATTATTGCTTGTTTAGAAAGAATTGAACAATTGATAGATGACCCAGATATTGTTTCTCCGCGCACTCGCGCTACTGCTGGTATTAACTGTTTGGAAGGAGTGGGAGTTAGTGAAGCGCCAAGAGGTACTTTATTCCATCATTACAAAGTAGATGAAAATGGAATTATTCAGAAGGTAAATATGATTATTGCCACTGGTCAAAATAATCTGGCAATGAATCAAACTGTGACTCAAATTGCCAAACATTATATTCACAATAATCAAATTCCAGAAGGAATGTTAAACAGGGTTGAAGCAGGTATTCGAGCTTACGATCCTTGTCTCAGTTGTTCGACTCATGCAGCAGGTAAAATGCCATTACATATTCAATTAATTGCGGCAAATGGCAATATTTTAGATGAGGTTTATCGGAATTAAAAGAAGGAATAAGGAATAAGGAAGAAGCAAGAAGAAAGAAAATTATCAATATAAAATTAGCATCCAAGAAGTATCAGTAGAGGTGAAATTTTCCAAATCCCTATCACCAAAAATATCTTCCTGTAAAAGAAGAAAAAAATACAAAGGAAGAAGGAAGAAAATTATCAATATAAAATTAACATCTAAGAAGTATCAGTATTGGTAAAAATTTCCAACTTCCTATCGCCAAAAATATCTTCCTTTTTGTTTTTTCTTGAGGGCAAATATTGATTTCTGACTTCAGCTATACTCACCTTATTCTTAGATGTAGCTTATGGCAATTAAAAGAAGGAATAAGCAAGAAGGAATAAGCAAGAAAATTATCAATATAAAATTAACATCCTAGAAGTATTAGTAGAGGTGAAAATTTCCAAATCCCTATCGCCAAAAATACAACATATTCCTTGCATAAGAATTACAGAGATTAACAATTAAATATTTGTAGTGCGGGCATCTTGCCCGCGATGGATGTATCTCATGCTTAATGGAATCTGCTGTATCTTTCTTTTTGTTTTTTCTTGAGGGCAAATATTGATTTCTGACTTCAGTTATACTCACCTTATTCTTAGATGCAGTTTATGGCAATTAAAAGAAGGAATAAGCAAGAAGGAAGAAAATTATTAATATCAAATTAACATCCAAGAAGTATCAATAGGGGTGAAAATTTCCAACTTCCTGTCGCCAAAAATATCTTCCTGTAAAAGAAGGAATAAGGAAGAGGGAAGAAGGAAGAAGGAAGAAAATTATTAATATCAAATTAACATCTAAGAAGTATCAGTATGGGTGAAAATTTCCAACTTCCTGTCGCCAAAAATATCTTCCTTTTTGTTTTTTCTTGAGGGCAAAGATTGACTTTTGACTTTCGCTATACTCACCTTATTCTTAGATGTAGCTTATGGCAATTAAAAGAAGGAATCAACAAGAAGGAATAATGAAGAAAATTATCAATATAAAATTAGCATCCAAGAAGTATCAGTAGAGATGAAAATTTCCAACTTCCTATCGCCAAAAATATCTTCCTCTTTATTTTTTATTGAGAGCAAAGATTGACTTCTGACTTCAGCTATACTCACCTTATACCAAATTCAAAAAAAGGTCGCTACAGTATTAATCTCAAAACTACTACCAACAGAATAAAGCACTGTTACAGTATTTTTTGAAAATGGTATTATTCGCTGTTAAATTTTTATCTTTATTCTCTTGAATTTTTCTTACTAACTATTTTTATACCAAGCGTAAAAAAAGAATGCTATACTTAGGTGAAACTTCAATTATTAAGTAATTAACACAGGCAAAATAACCTTTTTGATATTAGCACGCCAATTACTGTTAATTATTCTGATGTTTAGTTCTCGCCTACTCCTCCACTCCCCTACTCAAGAATGAACTATGAAAAAAGAAAATTTATATCTTTGTATGGGTTCCGCTTGTCATCAACTTTGTGATAATTTTATCAAAATAATTGGGTCTAAAACCCCACCTTTAAGGCGAAATATTTTTGGAGAGTTGCTCAAATACCCGTTACAAAAATAACTTCTGACTTCTGACTTCGTTAATGCTTTGGTGTTTCTCATTCCCTATTCCCTAAAATCTACAATATCTCACAACTCAAATAAGATTGATATAAATGGAAAATTTTTTAGATATTTACAATTTTAGCCTCAATAAAAAAGGCGAAGAATTATGTGGCGACCAAGTTAAATTCCGCAAAGCCGAAAATAAAACTATTATCGTTTTATCTGATGGCTTAGGCAGTGGCGTAAAAGCTAATATTCTAGCCACTTTAACCACAGAAATTTTGATTAATATGTTGAATACTGATGACGTTTCTTTAGAAGATGTAATTGAAACAGTCATCGGTACTTTACCTATTTGTCAAGTTAGAAAAATTGCCTATGCTACCTTTACCGTAATTCAAATTAACCCCAAAAATAATAATTTTCTAGTAATTAACTTTGATAACCCTCCCGTTTTATATTTGAAAAAAGGTAAATTATTTCAGTTAGAAAACAAAACAGAAAAAATATTAGATAAAAAAATTACTTTCTCTGAAGGCAAACTAGAAAAAGGCGATTTCTTAGGAGCTATTAGTGATGGAGTTTTGTACGCAGGTTTAGGAGTTAGTTTAAATTTTGGTTGGGGTTGGGATAATATTGCTAAATATATCGAATCTTTATTTATCAATCATACTCATACTGCGAGAAATATTGTTCAAAATGTCATTAAAAAAACTCATAATCTCTATGGAGGTAAAATTGGTGATGATGCCTCTTTCGTAGGAATTTATGTGAGAAAGAAAAATCCAGTAATGATATTTACAGGTCCGCCTCTAGATGAAAATAGAGATTTTGAATATGTCGAAAAATTATTAGGTTTTCGCGGTCGGAGAGTTGTTTGTGGTGGAACAACTGGAAATATTGTGGCAAATTTTCTGGGAGAAACTATTGAAATGGATATTACGACGATGACTAAAGAAATGCCACCCATAGGTAAATTAAGTGGAATAGATTTAGTGACTGAAGGAATTTTAACTATTTCCAAATGTACAGAGATTTTGAAAAAGTCTAATTGCGATATTGGCAGATTGCCTTCTGGGAAAAATGGTGCAGTGATGTTGGCAGAAGAAATATTAGAAGCAGATTCAATTTTATTTTTAGTAGGGCAAAAAATTAATGAATTTTATCAAAATCCTTTATTACCAAAAAATATTTCGATTCGTCGTAATTTAATAGAAGACTTAGTTCAATATTTGCGGGAAAAACAGAAAGAAGTAACTATAGAATATTGTTTAAACTAAGAAGTAATATCAAGTCTGGTAGCATCAGTATTTTCAGGTAAAGGCAAGGAATAAGGAAGAGGGAGGAAGGCTTAAAAGTCGGAAAAAAAACTTACATTTCCTCTAGATATTCACGCTTAGGTTTACACAAACAATAAGTGCTTAAGCAAAATTAATTACCTAATTTTATTCTCTGTAATTTTTACAGCATCAGCTTTTTAGCTTGAGAGTATGTGTAATTAATTTTGTATGACTACTTACCAGCGGACATGATATAATATCAATTATCAGTTATAGTTAAAACTTTTACTTGTAATTTTTTGAAGCTTCTTAGCTTTTCTAATCTTAATGCGTATAAAAATTATTTAGATTTTATATTCTCTGTTGCCTGTTGCCTTTGACAAAAATTATATATATGGCTTAAATGTTGAACACCTTATTTCACAATTTAACAATTAAGATTCATAATTGAAAAAGCTGTAATTAGTAAAATCAATAATCAAGAGGAGTTAGAAATATGGCAGCAAAAAAAATTCTGATGCTGGTAGGCGACTATGTAGAAGACTATGAAGTAATGGTACCTTTTCAAGCATTACAAATGGTCGGTCATACTGTACACGCTGTTTGCCCTGACAAAACTTCCGGTCAAAGTATCAAAACTGCTATTCACGACTTTGAAGGCGACCAGACCTATAGCGAAAAACCAGGTCACAACTTTACTTTAAATGCTACCTTCGATGACATAGACCCTAGTGAGTATGATGCTCTAGTCATTCCTGGTGGTCGCGCTCCAGAATATATTCGTCTCAATGACAAAGTTTTGAAAATATGTCACCACTTTGCCGAGAATCACAAAGCGATCGCCTCTATTTGTCATGGTTTACAAGTGCTAGCTGCTGCTGGTGTTTTAGAAGGGAAGCGTTGTACTGCTTATCCAGCTTGTAGTCCTGATGTTTTGAGGGCAGGTGGTAAATATGTAGAAGTGGCTGTAGACCAAGTAGTAGTTGATGGTAACTTAGTTACAGCTCCTGCCTGGCCTGCTCATCCCCAATGGTTAGCAGCATTTCTGCAAGTTTTGGGAACTAAGATCGAACATTAGAAAATAGTAACTATCTTATATCAAATCCGGTTAAACAGTTATAGATTGGTAGTCTTTAGGAGTCAGTCCTCAGTCCTCAGGAGTCAGCTAGGGTAGCTGTCGGTAGGAGGACCTACAGGAGGAGAGAGAATCACTTTGATGAGCGTAGTTATGAGGATTGGATATTTTTTTTATGTCCAATTCCCCCGGATTTGATATCAAACCACAGAAGAGTTTAAAACATGAAACATTCTAGTTCTGTTTAATATCCAGTCTCATTAATTAGCCATAATAAATAGCCATAATAAAAATGTTCTTCTCTTGAGAGAGAATATTTTTTCGGTGCGGAATGCTGCGCAAACAAAATTTCCATTGTTTTCTACTCCCTAGAGATGTTGTATGCAACCTCCCTGCCCCTAAATTTTTTATTGTGGTTATTCAAACAGACATTATAGTCAGATTTTTTCTTTTAGCGCTGAAAATAATATCCAATACTCTTTGAGTGATTCAACAAAAATGCTAATCACAAAACAATGATTTAGGAAAAATTACCTTTTGATAGGGTTTACCAGTTTTTCACACCCTATCAAAAGGAACAATTATATTTGATCTCTTAACAAACTAATAGTATCTAGCTGACTTCTACTACTTACAATTTCTGTAGTAACAGAACTCAGAAAACTAAGTAATAGAGAACCAACTAACTTCCTAACTTCTCTAGCGGATATATTCTTTGAGGATACTATTACGATTTGGATGTCGTAACTTCCTGAGAGCTTTTGCTTCAATTTGTCGAATCCGCTCGCGAGTTACATTAAATATTTGACCAATTTCTTCTAAAGTTTTCATCCGACCATCATCCAAACCATATCGTAAGCGTAATACATCCCTTTCCCGTGGACTTAAACTATTTAAAACACTTTCCAAATCTTCTCGTAGTAAATTTTTGGATACTTGGTCTTCAGGAGTTTCCCCATCTGACTCAATGAAATCTCCAAGTCGAGAATCTTCTTCTTTACCTATAGGAGTTTCCAGAGATATTGGCAGTTGAGCTGACTTAGCAATAAAACGCAACTTTTCGATGGTCATCTCCATGTGAGTTGCTATTTCCTCTTCTGTGGGTTTGCGACCCATTTCTTGAGAAAGAAGTTTAGTAGTTTTCTTAATCCGGGATATAGTTTCATACAGATGAACTGGTAGACGAATAGTACGAGATTGGTCTGCGATTGCTCTGGTAATAGCTTGACGAATCCACCAAGTTGCATAGGTACTAAATTTATACCCCTTTTCATGGTCAAATTTTTCTGCGGCTCGAATTAATCCCAAACTACCTTCTTGAATCAAATCTTGGAATGACAAACCTCGGTTCATGTACTTTTTAGCGATCGAAACCACTAGACGCAGGTTAGACTGTACCATCTTTTCTTTAGCTCTACGCCCAAGTATCAAGCGACGCTTAAACTTTAACAACTCCATGTCTACAGCATTTGCCCACTCACTAACTTGTGGTTCTCGATCCAAATGATACATTAGTTCTTCTCGAATTCGCTCCAATTCCAGTAAATCTGCAATTTTACGCGCTAGTTCGATTTCTTCATCAGCTCTTAATAGCCTAATTCGTCCTATTTCTTGTAGATAAAGGCGAATAGAATCTTCAGTGTAATGCTTTTTTTTGCCCGCAGTCGCAGTCTTAGTACGAGACTTAGCAACTTTACCAGACTTCAGAATGTCCTCATCAGACTGAGTATCTGTATATCCTTCTCTCTCTGTGATTAAGATGTCTAACTCATTATCTGGTTGTCTGGCTGGGGTTTGCGGAAACAATTCGCTAGGATCTAGCTCAGGCTGAATTTTGGTTTCGATTACGTTGTTAGTCTGGATCATGTCGCGTTCCTCATGCTCCTTAAATTGAAGAATAAATTACTTTACAGAAGTTTTCTGTCTATGTTAAGACAGTATAGCTAGTGACCAAACCTATATGGTTTATGTTTTGTCTTCGAAATTGGGCATTTCTCTAAGTAAGCTTTGAATAAATATTTATTTCAGGGCTTACTTTATTAATATTGAACTTTTTTTCCTCGTATTTAGAGTTCAGATTCTGGCTGGTAGTCGTGCCAACATCATTTTCATTATCCTCACTAAACTGCTTTGTAGCTCCTCTTCCGTCTCACAGGCCAATGCTCTTTTGGGGACATTCTCAACAGAATCTTCGTCATTCAAGACGATTCAAGTCTTACTTAACCTTTCTGGTGATGACAAACCTTGATCTCCTCATTGAGAAGAACCCGCATAGTTACCTTTTTTTCCCATAACTTACTTTTACGTAAGTATATAGATTCAAAATTTTTACTAGCAGACAAGTATGAACTATTCTGGAACTTTTACCTGTCTGACTATGTATTTGCGTTTAGTACGTTTCTCATCTTTTACTGAGAGCTTGAGCTAGAGTAAAAGTCTTTCTTTGTCGGATTAGAGCCATAACTCTACTTTCTAGTTGCCTGTCTGAATGTTAGTTAGTTGAATAGGAATCTACCATACTGAGAGTTTGATCGTAACCTCGCATTGTGTTTGCTATGAACAATAAATTTTTAAGCTTTAGGCTATCTAATATGTTAGTAACATAACTTAAGCTTTCAGCCTATTAACAATTAAAAGAAACTGACACAAGCAATCTCAAATTAATGTATCAGCTACTCATTATCAAAAATGACAACTATTTAGACATGAAGGGTGTACCTCATAGTTGCCCCCCTTTCTCTTCCCACTTTATGAGGTAAGAATTTAGATGAGGGTTTTCATTTCTCATCTAACAGATGAAAAATAACACGCTAACCATAAACCTTTTAATCAATCCCAGAAAGGGATGAACTATAGTTATTATTTTTTTCTATTACACCTCCTTTTTTTCTTAGCACCTACTCTTACTATTACATCTCCTATTAATCTTAGGGTTGGTTGGTAAGATTTCTAGGTGACTATTTTTATTAGTTTAATGCTAGCAATAATCTGTACATTAATTTAGCTCCGCTATTTATCATGTTGAATTTAGAGAAGTATTCATAGTTTTTTCAAACATAGGACTTAATTTTAACTATAGATAAAAATTTTGCCCAACTGCTGACTGCTAATATTTTCAAGACTTGTTGGTTCAGTATTATTACTGATTCCTATATTATGATAATTAATTTTATTCTATCTGCCATAGTTGAAGTCTAATTGGGGAAAAACTAAGTACTTTCCAGTATAACAACTTAATTCGAGCAAAAGTCACTCTTAATTATCCTCATACTTATGATTTTTTTGTAGTTACGGTCATTACAGATCGATCTTTTGTTGTTTATTCTTCTGTAATCTAACACAAATTAATTAATTATTTGAATTTTTATGTTAATTCTTACACTGTGGTGTCAATCTTTAAATAATAGCAAATTTCGATATTTGTAATTTCTTAACTGTCTGATTGTAACTTTGGAGCTGACCTGTGAGCAAAAAAACTGTCAAGGTAGACTTAATAATCTGAAAAATATCTAATTTAGAGAGTTTGCTACTGCGAATAATACTTATCTTTTACATCATTATGTACACTCAATTAGTATTATAACAGATACTCCTTATATGTAAGTTATCTCAAACTTTAGCAATTAGGGTTAAATATTTACGTTAAGATAAATTAATTTTTTGATGGTAACAGTTTAACATCAAGATTTATGAGCAAACTTTTGTAAACACAAAGTTAAGGCGAGTGAAAATAGAAAATATGAAATCAATTCATTGCCAGCGCTGAATATGAAAATAGTTAGTATTAACTGTTGATAGATGCTCTTAACTGCTAAACATAAGTAAAATAACAAACTACAATTTTTGCCAGAAATTGATATTTATTAAGATTTATTAATTTAAGTGTGACTTTCTCATATTTGCCTATTTATTCCAAATAAGAACCTTTTCTCAAAAATTTGATGTAATTTTCAACAAAAGGGCGAGTAATCTTTCTGTTAGTGATTCTTTGCCCACTATGATAGTGAATCTGAGCATGAACATGATAACCAGAAGTTCTTCCTGTAAGTCCTTGAATACCAATTGGTTGTCCTTTCTTAATTCTTGTTCCTCTTCTTGGTGGAGAACCTTGAACTAAATGACCCATCAACCAATAATAATTAGTCCCATCACACATAAGTTCAACTATCTGACCTGCACCTTGGGCAGTTGTAAAACTTCCATTTGTGCCTTGAAATCTAGTTCTAAGAATAGTTCCTTGACAGGGTGCTGGAATGGGAATTTTTAATTTACCATTTTGTTCTAGAGTAAAATCGTAAGCTCCAGGAGGACTATCGTCAATCAAATAAGGTGTATGAACTACATAAGGGAGAAACCGATCGGATTTACCATAGTATGGGGGAAACAATGGACTAATTTTCTGGAAGTGTTCTTGTACCCATTCTTGAACAATGTCAATTTTTTTTATAGTTTGCTCGAAAATTTTGACTCCTGTTTTTACGAAAGGAGCTAGCACTGTTATATAGATCAAAGATATAAAGATCAAAAAAACTAAAAAATTTTTAATACTGCCAGTATAACGATTATCTTTTGCGTGAAAGGCAAGTTGTTTAATTATCAAAAAAAATGGTAATTGAGGGTACTTTATTGAATTTTTAGATATTTTTTTATATTTTAATTTTAGCGGAAATTTTTTCAAGAAAAATTGCATAATTGAATTTTTATTATTACAATCAATTGGGAATTATAAAGACAGTACAGTTGCACAATACTAAAGATGGTTTTCAGAAAATCATCTTGATTTATCAAAAACTTATAGATTCTCCTATTACGTCTTCAGGGCAAATAGAAGTAAACTATGTACCAATAGATTAGATAGTTTTTAAACATACTATAACTGTAGAACTTAAAGAATAAATTTTACCTATTTTGTTTTTTTTAGTTTGATATAAAATTCTTCATTATGTATCTGCTAAATTCCAGACATTGAGATTAAAAAATATAAAATTTAAAATTTTTTTCTATATATATTAGCAATCCTAAATCCTATGTAAAAAATTCAAAACATACTTAATAAGTTTGAAACTTTTCCTTCTATAATTTGTTGCCTTTGTTTTCTGGATAAAAAATTGTCAGTTATATAGTAATTTCATTTGAGTTGCGTAAAAAAAATGGACGCTTTTAGGCAAAAGGCAATCATGTTAGAGGCAACAGGTAAGAAGGTTTGCCGGACTTTTTACTGTTAGTGAATAACTAACTCTTGTTTGACATCTCATTTGAAAACGCTATAGTAATTTTCATTTAGTTAGATAGGATACAGATGCTACAGTTTAAAGGTAGCTATACTTATAACTGATTTAGTTCAGTAAAAAAAAGTCAGTCTAACCTTATTACTTTTTTTCTCATCCTCCGAGTTAAATAATCAGCACTTACTTCTAGTTTCTAGTATTT
Source organism: Okeania sp. SIO2C2 (assembly GCF_010692625.1). NCBI lineage: Bacteria > Bacillati > Cyanobacteriota > Cyanophyceae > Oscillatoriales > Microcoleaceae > Okeania > Okeania sp. SIO2C2. Next base: position 11,496 of record NZ_JAAHGM010000023.1, on the reverse strand, counting down.
TAAAATCAAAAACTGTAGTAATGCTACTACTAACTAATACCTATTTCATGTAAAGCTCACAGAATGAGGTTTTAGGTATTGTGTATTATACCAATTTAATCTGAAGTGGCATAGAACTATCAAATTTATTAACTTGTATATCTCGATCTAAAGTCAACTTTGACGAAAATAATTCTATGCAACTTCTGATGAATTTGGTATAAGGAAATAGCAAAAAATCAATTATCCAATTCTTGGACACCTCCTCATCTCTGCTCCCTACTAAAGCAGGGCTGTTTTATTCTAAACTGTGCCATTTTATGCATTGACTAAACCACGTTATTTACAGCTTTAGGAAATTTATCTTTCCCTGTCTGAAAATCAATAAATTCATTGTCAAAATCTAGAATGAAATTACCCTGCTACTCAAGAAATATATTTTTATTTAAATTATTTAAAGTCCCTAATAAGAATTAATTTGAGTTATCTTTAATTACCCACTTCCACAAAATATTAGTAGGTCCTTGAGCACTAATCTGACATACTTGTTCTTCTAAACGCTTTTGTTCTTCAGGAGATAAACCCCAAAGAATATGTCTACTTTGCCAAACTAAAACAGCAGTTGTCATACCAATACACAAACCTAAACCAAGTGTCGGTAACCTATGATAAATCAAAGCGTAACGTACAGCAATCCAAGTAAAATGCTCTGCCCACAAAGAAATTTCTCTGCGTAAACTCCAGAGACTTAGAAAACCAATACTCATCCAAAGCAACCCAACTATCAGCCATCTAACGTAGATGATTAGTCTGTAAAGTCTTTCGACTCGGACTTTTAAAACTGGATCATCTTTGTTCATTTTGAGGAAGAAATAAGCAAGAGTAAATTTTTATGATATACCAATTTAATCAAAGACTATGACAAAACTTTTTAGAAGAAATAGGGAAAAATTAAGTATTATAATTTTCAAATTATCATTTTCCTATAGTTATTTTTAAATAGGGCTTGCTGATTAAATCTCAAAGTATTTACAGATAAAAGTTTTAGCCTTTTTGGGGTCGAATTGCAGTGCGCCTGTTTCAGTCTAAAACCCTCAAAAAGGAGCGTATTTTAGGCGCATAGTTGGGCAGAAAAATTATTCTTACAATTCTTACTCCTACCTCCTCTAAGTAACCATGTCTCCTGTCTCCTGTCTCCTGTCTCCTGTCTCCTACCCTCACCCATAAGACTTTTTCAGCAAACCCTAAACAGTATTTTCTTGGTCTTCTGCTAATTGAAAATTTTCTACTATTGGGTTAGGAATAGATTTACCAATACGCTCGCGCCACCAAGCTAAAAGTGTACTAGCAATAAAAATACTAGAATAAGAACCTGCAATAAAACCAATAATTAAAGCTAAGGCAAAATACTTTAAAGTTTCACCACCAAATAGAAGAATACCCACTAACGGTAATAGAGTAGTCACAGTTGTATTAATCGATCTGGTCAAAGTTTGATTGACTGCATCATCAACAATACGATCTATTGACTCTCCTGGATAGCGCTTAATTACTTCCCTAACTCGGTCATAAATTACCACTGTATCGTTAACTGAAAATCCAATAATAGTAAGTAGAGCAACCAAGAATAAACTATCTACCTCAACACCAACTACTAAACTAATAATTGAAAAAATGCCCACCGTCACTAATATGTCATGGAATAGAGCGACAAAAGCAAATACTGCATAGTCCAACTGGAATCTAAAAGTGAGATAGACAGTAATAGAAAAGAAAGCAACTAGGAGAGCTGATATCCCAGAAGTAAAAATTTGCCGTCCCAAAGTAGGGCCAACAGTATCAATTTGTGTGGAACTTGGATCGAATTCACCAAACTCTGAACTTAAACCAGCGATTAATTGAGTTCTAGTCTCAACATCTAGAGTTTTGGTGCGTATGTCAAGAGCTTGTCTTTCTTCTCCTACAACTTGAATCTTGCTATTACCTAAATTTTGATTGCTCATAATTTCTCTAACAGCAGCAACATTAATAGCTTCATTACAACTGTTAGGCATATTGCAATCTAGTTCTAGTTGCAGGCGAGTACCACCAACAAAATCTAAACTTGGACGTAAAGGAGCTGCAATATCTGGCCTAGTCCAAGAAATGACCATAGCAATTAAACCACTAATGATGATGGCTCCTGAAATTGTCCACCATAGCGATCGCTGTTCAATAACACTGATTTTCATTTTTTACTGATTTTATAGAATAGGTGCTAGGGAATAGGGAACAATTAATAATTAATAATTAATAATTAATAATTAATAACTAGACAGTGCAAAGTTCTTGAAATAACTATTCCTAGCTAAGGCTTTCAGCGCTCTAAAGGTTAAAAACTCTTTATTCAGAGCTGTAAGTACTGTAAGGTTTTACAGTAATACTTTTAGCCTTCAATGCAAATGCAAATTTTTCTTGGGAAGAACTTTGTACTCTCCAGACTAATAATCACCTTTCCTTTAAAACGGATAGGATTTACTAATCATAAAAATTTTTCTTTATTATCCTCTTATTATCCCCTTAAAAGGCTATCCATTACCCACATCTTTCTTAACATAAAACTTGACAAAATAGACGAGTTATGTGTAAGTCTTGGATCGGCTTTTTCGGGATAAACAATGTATGGAAAAATACATTTATTTTGACAACTTCAGTAGTTTTACTTAGCTACTATGATTTTTTCCCCTTTCTCCCCTGCTCCCTGCTCCCCTTCTCCCCACAAGGGTTTCAAGACTTATGGGTAAAGGATAGCTTAAAAGAGGAGGCTTTACACCACAAATTTTCGGTAAAAGGGTTTTAGGATTGAAAAATGTCCCCGCCCAATTCTTGTACTGCTATATAACTGATTTTATAGAGGTCGGAACTGACCTCGCATCCCGATGTATTGTGATTAAAATAACGTTTACTTGAAAAAAGTGGGCTGGACTAACCATTTAAAGACAAATAAGCGTTTTGGTTAGATTTGTGGTTAGTCCTACTTCAATTTAACTCTGGGCAAAATAATTTTGGTTTGCGGAATTGGGAAAAACCGATCGCCCAAAACATTAAAGTACGACTACAAGTAACAGCAGTAAACATACTAATAGCTACACCAATTCCCAAGGTTAGAGCAAAACCTTTTACCAAACCAGTTCCTAACCAGAATAGTGCTATGCAAGCAATCAAGGTTGTGACATTACCATCTAAAATGCTGGAAAAAGCCCGATAAAAGCCAGACTCTACAGAACGATATAAAGTTTTACCAGCTCGTAACTCTTCCCTTGTCCGTTCAAAAATCAAAACATTAGCATCAACTGCCATACCAATACTCAGAATAAAACCAGCAATTCCTGGCAATGTTAAAGTCACTCCCAAGATAGCAAAACTAGCAATGGTAAACAGAGAATAAATAACTAAAGCCACATCAGCAATCATGCCAGGAAGTCGATAATAAACTACCATAAATATTAATACCAAAATTAGGCCACCAGCTCCTGCATAAACACTACGCTGAATACTATCTCGACCTAGAGTTGCGCCAACAGTTCTATTTTCCACAATTTCTACTGACACAGGCAGTGCCCCACCCCGGAGTTGTACTGCCAATTCATTTGCTTGTTCGGGTGAAAATCTACCTTGAATCACTGCATTACCACCAGTAATTCCTGTTTCTGCAAATTCAACCCCGACAGTAGGAGCGCTCAAAAGTTGGTCATCTAGGAAAATACCAATACTACGTCCAGTTCCTGCTAAATTTTTGGTAAGTTCCGCAAATTTCTGTCCTCCTTCAGAGGTAAAGCGCAAGGCCACATTCCAGTTATTAGAGCCAGGAGCTTCCGGTTCTGCTAAAGCATCTCTCAGGTCTTGGCCTTTGATGGTGGGTTCTTTGAATAGTCCGGCGATCGCTTGATTTGTTTTTTCTAGAGATTCTAAATTTTGAGCTATGGCCTCTGGGTCTTGACTATTTTTCAGTAATTCTTGCTCTACTAAACGTTGTCTTTGTAGTTGGTATTCAATTGCTAACTGCTGCTCAGTACCCTGTAATTGTTCGCGGAAGTCCAGTTGAGCGGTACCTCCTAAAACTCGTTCTGCTTGAGCTGGGTCATTTACTCCTGGTAGTTGGACAAGAATTTGGTCTTGTCCTAAAGATTGAACTACTGATTCTGATACACCTAGAGCATTGACTCGATTTTCTACAATTTTTAGTACTCCTTCCATGACTCGTTCGTCGATAGTGGGAACTTCTTCAGAGGTTTGTAGTTGAATAGTAAGTTGTGACCCACCTCGAAGGTCTAGTCCCAGTCGAATTGGAATTTGATTCAATACTGTTACTGATGCTATTACTAGAACCAGAATTAAGGCTATATATGAATTTTGTCTGCGCATGATTTGACTAGTTGAAATCAGTATTTTGATAACTTAGGACTTAGGCAAAAAAACTACTTGTGGTGAGCAAAAACTATAACGTTATAGTTATAGATACATAGTCTATATATCTCAAAAATGCGTAAGTCTTGTAAATATTATTTTATTTTTTTATCTAATGGGTAAAACACCGCCACTTAGTTTTATGGCCCAGTCCTGTGCTTGTTCGGCCGTCAATCTAACTGGAATTACGGCCTGTTCGCTCATAATGCCTGTTTCTGCAAATTCAACAGCAACAGTTGGGGCGCTCAATAATTGGTTATTGAGAAAAATACTGATACTACGTCCAGTTCCGGCCAGATTTTTGGTCAGTTAGGCAAACTTTGTTGCCGCTTCTGGTGTAAAACGGACAAGTATATTCCAATTATCTTCACTGGGGACTGGTTCTAGTACGGTGCCTCCGATGTGTTGGTTGTTAATGATGGGTGGTTTGAAAGGTTTTTAGTGATGGCCTCTTCATCTTCACTGTTTCTCAATAGCTCTTGCTTTGCTAATAGGTGTCTTTGCAGTTGATATTCTATTGCTAGTCCCTCCACCTGTGAGGTCTAATCCCAAACGAATTAGAATCTGAGTTAATACTGTTACTGATGCTGTGACTAGAACTAGAACTAAGGCTATATATGAATTTTGTCTGCGCATAATTTAATTAACTAAAACCAGTATATCTAGATGATTTAAAGCAGAACTCAGGAGACACCAATTAGCTTGTAGATAGGGCAGATGAGAGTGGGAAATTAGACCCCATAAGGCTTAAGGCCAGGAGCCTACTCCTCAGACCAAAGCAAACAAAATCTCCTAACTTCTAACTTCTAACTTCTGACTCTTCGACGTTTGCCCAGCGTCTCCACTAGGACAAAGTTGTTAATATTTTACTTTTCTGTATACTGAGCTTTTTTAGAAAGCTTTTATTGACTAAATATCAATATCCGATGGTTCTGAACAAATATTTATCAAGTCAATTCAATTTCAATATAGGTCAATTATTTTTTACCTATAATATTAATACTGAGAAATCAATTTTTCCAGAAATTTATCTTAGCTTGAAATAGATATTAATTATATAATTTTTCATTTTCATTAATTACAGAATAGAGAATTAAGCAATCTTGAAACAGGGCAATATCAAGAAAAATAAAAAACTGACTCCTGAGTACTTTTCCTACTAACTAATTACTATCTTTAAATAGACAAGATAATTTAGATACAGATGCTCCTAGAGGAACATCTATATCCATATCCACAACAAAAAATTGACAACTAATTAAAGGCAGAAGTAGAACTAAGATTTGCAGCAATTTCACCTTATAGTTAATTTAAGTCAAAAAAGTTCATCAGTTTTCTTGCTTATTCCTTCAATTTAAACTTGCATTGCTACCATTTTTTGTACTGCTTCAACAATCTGCTCTGGTTGTACAATTGTCAATCCTTCTAGTGTACCATTATAAGGTGTCGGAATATCTTGTGAAGATAAACGTAGAACTGGTGCATCTAGTTCATCAAATAACCTCTCATTAATTGAGGCAATTAACTCAGCACCAATACCACCTGTTTTCATACACTCTTCCACAATAATTACCCGGTGAGTTTTCCGAATAGAAGCACCAATAGTTTCAAAATCTAGAGGTTTGAGGGATATTAAGTCTATTACCTCTGGGTCATAACCCTGCTTTTCCAAACTTTTTACTGCTTGGGTGACGTGGTGACGCATCCGAGAGTAGGTCAAAATAGTTACATCTTTTCCTGTCCGTACCACTTCCGCTTTGTCTATAGGTAACAAATATTCCTCTTCTGGCAAGTCTTCCTTCAGATTGTAAAGGAGGACGTGCTCAAAAAATAAGACCGGATTATCATCACGGATAGCTGCTTTGAGTAAACCTTTAGCATTGTAGGGGGTTGAGCAAGCTACTATTTTCAGACCAGGAACAGCTTGAAAGTATGCTTCTAATCTTTGGGAATGCTCTGCACCTAACTGGCGACCTACACCACCAGGGCCACGAATAACTAATGGTATTTTGAAATTACCACCAGAGGTATAGCGCAACATTCCAGCATTATTAGAAATTTGGTTGAAGGCTAATAGTAAAAAGCCCATATTCATGCCTTCAATAATGGGTCTTAACCCAGTTAGAGCTGAGCCTATGGCCATTCCTGTGAAGCTATTTTCTGCAATGGGAGTATCAAGGACACGTAGTTCCCCATATTTTGCATAAAGGTCTTTGGTAACTTTGTACGAGCCTCCATATTGACCCACATCTTCACCAAGAACATATACAGTCTGGTCACGGGTCATTTCTTCATCAATGGCTGCACGGAGAGCATTAAATAATAAAGTTTGTGCCATCTAAGGGTTTGATTATATGAATGTTAGCTAACAGTTCCCACACTAATCTCACAATCAGAAATGGGCTTCTCATTGACTTGACCTAATTGGTTAGGACACAGCTTGACACTCTCACCGTAAATAAGTGCGATTATAACGGGAGATTCTTGTATCACAGATTCTTAACTAGATAACAAATCAAACAAGTTGAATTGCACCCCCGTCAGACCATCTCCACAAGCTTTTTCTTCAACCGTGTGTCCCACGGCTATTAATCCTCTGTTTCTGATTACTTTTGCAGCAGCTACATCACAATTAGTTTGATATCCGCAACTGCTACAAATATGTTTTCTATCAGAGAGTTTTTTCTTTTCAATCTGCCCACACTTAGGACATTCTTGAGATGTGTAATTTTTATCAACTTTTGCGTAATACTTATTGCCTACTGGATTATCTGGTACTGACTCTGATGAAGCAAAAGTAATCATCAAATAATAACCACTAGTTTTTTTGACTATTCTAGCTTGTTTAGCTACCATTCCTTCAGGGTAAGGTCTGCTTTGCCTTAATTTAATCCACCCCAGTTGAGGTAAGTTGAATCTACTGCAACCTAAACAATTTTTCAGCATAGCAGGAAAAACAAAGCTTCTCATCCTTTTCTTGAATCTAGGGAAGCCTTTACCTAAACTTTTCATCTGAGAAAATCCCCGTTCTAAAGTCTTCAGAGTTTGCTGTAAAACTTGAGTATTAACTGACTTTAATTTAGGATTAGTCTTCTTAGCTATTGTTAGGCTTTTAGCCTGATTATGATAGTTAGGATAAGGGGCATTAGCAGGTATAATATATTCAGTTAGGATGGAGCAACTACTGACTGGTGACTTTCTTGAAACACACCAGTCTTTACGCTCTCTCAAAGCATAATTGTACAAACTCTTACAAACACCAAGAATATGATTAATATCTATTTCCTGCTGTCTAGTTGGCTTAAGTTTGTACTGGTAAGTTAAAGTCATCAAAGGTTGAAAATTAAACGTTAATAATTATATCATAACTGAGACTGGATTGATTAGCCCTCGGCTCTAATTTGTGGATTGAAATTCATTAGGGGCTGTCTGCGTGGGAAACCCAGGCAGTTTCTACGCCTCGTCTCACTGCTAAATCTCGCGATTATAGCAGGAGTCCTCTTTCAATATTTCCGATAGAGCTTTGTCGATCAAATTCTTCTCTAGCAAGTAAGCCCACTTTCAGTGTCGGGTTTTTGAGTTAGTTAGATGCTAATATTAACCTTTTACTAGATTGTCTGAGCAGCTTTAATTGCTAATTTTACTATATTAATTTGATCCGGTTTTAATTTATTCTCATTCCTATACTTCATTAACTAACTTATTTGATCATTCTCAGTCCCAAATTTTGATTTACTAATTTATCCTCCCTACCCTTCTTTCTGCTTGTAGGTAGTAGCTTGTAGGTGTAGCACACCGCAGTTAAAAATTGGGTTATTAACCCCACAACTCACGCGCATTGTCTACAACTTTAGTTAGGGTTAATCAGAAGGTGTTAGGTTTTAGTAGCACGGTAAGCTTTTTTCACCACCTACGACCTACGACCTACAATCTACGACCTTCTTTAAATATTTAATTAATTTTTATTTGTATTCATATAAAAAGAGGTTAGCAGTAGACATAGGCGTGAAAAAGATATAGACTTTTTGCACATAGCAAGCAACAGGCAACAGCTCCGGAAAGCAACAGGGAATAGATTTTTAGGAAAAAGGTACGAAAAATGATTTAGGGAACTGACTTTTACAACTCTAGCTGATGTTAAATAAAGGGTAAGTTTATTTTCTGGAGATGTCTAGTGGAAATTTCTCTTGATAATTTGTGGAACCAAGTTTTAGAAAGATTACAATTACAATTAAGCCGACCTACTTTTGAAACATGGATTAAAACAGCCAATGCCCAACAACTAGAAAATAACTGTTTGGTAATTTGTACACCTAACCCTTTTGCTCGAAATTGGTTACAGAAATACTATATAAAAACTATTGCTGATGTTGTACATGATATTCTCGGTCATCCTGTAGAAATTTACCTAACTACAGTGGGAGAAAGTATGAGTAAAGATAATTCAGAACCTATATGGTCGGAAAAGAAGGTTGCCGATCTTTCAGAAAGTTTATCTAGTCAAAAGCCTAAACCAGCAAATCTAAATCCGAAATATATGTTTTCTAGGTTTGTTGTGGGTCCGAATAATCGTATGGCTCATGCAGCTTCTTTAGCAGTAGCAGAATCTCCAGGAAGAGAGTTTAATCCTTTGTTTTTATGTGGTGGAGTAGGTTTAGGAAAAACTCATTTAATGCAAGCTATAGGTCATTATCGTTTGGATATTTTTTCTGATTCTCAAATATTTTATGTTTCTACGGAAAAGTTTACTAATGATTTAATTGCTGCTATTCGTAAAGATAGCCTCCAAAGTTTTAGAGAACATTATCGAACCGCCGATGTTTTGTTGGTAGATGATATTCAATTTATTGAGGGCAAAGAATATACTCAAGAAGAGTTTTTTCATACTTTTAATACTTTGCATGAAGCTGGTAAACAAGTAGTTTTAGCTTCTGATAGACCTCCTAATCAAATTCCTAGTTTACAAGAACGTCTTTGCTCTCGGTTTTCTATGGGATTAATTGCTGATATTCAAGCTCCCGATCTGGAAACTAGGATGGCAATTTTACTGAAAAAGTCTGAGTATGAAAATATGGTTTTGCCTAGGGATGTAATAGAGTATATCGCCTCTAGATATCCTTCAAATATTCGGGAGTTGGAAGGTGCTTTGACCAGGGTTGTTACTTATATTTCTATTTCAGGTTTGCCGATGACTGTAGAGAATGTCGCACCTATTTTAAATCCACAAAATGAAAAATTAGAGGCATCTCCAGAAGCAGTTATTAAGGCTGTTTCAGAAGTTTTTAATGTGTCTATAGAAGATTTAAAAGGAAGTTCTAGAAAACGAGAAATTACTTTGGCCAGACAAGTTGGAATGTTTTTGATGCGACAACATACTGATTTAAGTCTGCCAAAAATTGGGGAGGTTTTTGGTGGAAAGGACCATACAACTGTTATATATAGTTGCGATAAGATTGCCCAGCTACAAAAGAATGATTTAAACTTAGGCCAAACTCTCAGGCAGTTGAGCGATCGGATTAATTTTTCTAGTCGTCATTAAAGATTGTTTCTAATGTTAATGTAAAAAAATGAATCGGGAGTTAGTACTCAGGGATTGGGAAAAATGATTTTCTATTTATACTGGAATCAAGGTTTTTCTTAACTACTTAAAAAAATTAATGGAGCAGTATTTTTTTAAACTGATATATAGCATTCCTAAATAGGTCGTAATAGATATAATAGTAATAATAACATCTCCACTTAAAAGAAAAAAAATGAATATTCTAGATGAACTAGATGATTTTATCAATCAAACCTCATGGGGTGACAAGCAAGCTGGAAGATAGATATATCAAGGAATTTACAGGTTCAACTGAATAATAGTTCAAGTCAAATGTCAAGCTTATTGAGAATAAGGGGTAGTTGGTGAACGCTTCGCGTTCACCAACTACCCCCCCATCCTGAGTTGATCATTTATTCAATTAAGACTTTAAATGTTCTTAAAAATATGATAAAAAAGGGTTGATAATTCAACAGAAAAAACAAATATAAATGAACATATTAGGTGATTATCAGCAGCAGATAAAGGAGAAGTTAAGCCCATCTCAATTTGAAACATTGAAAATATTATTGTATTTAATATCAGTGCATAAAATCGTACAAATATCCAAATTATCAGCTTACTTTCCCCTACCAATTCAATCTGAAAGTCGCCGAAAACACATACAACGATTTTTAACATTAAAACAATTAAGTTTACCTATATTTTGGTTTCCTTTAGTCAAAATTATGATAGATACACTGCTTTGATCTCCATCAGAATTGGTGTTAGTTTTAGATAGAACCCAGTGACAGAATATCAATATCTTCATGATTAGTTTAGTGTGGAAAAAAAGAGCATTACCTATCTATTGGAAGATTTTAAGTCACAAAGGTGCAAGTAATTTAACAGAGCAACAAGCCATAATTCGCCCTGTGTTAAGATTGCTGAAGAAATATCAATTAATTTTAGTAGGAGATAGAGAGTTCCATGGTATACATCTATCATGTTGGTTGAAAAATTATCGTCAAAAACATCTATACTTTGCATTTCGGCAAAGAAAAACAACCCAAATCAAACGTGGTAGTAAATATTGTCAATTACAGCAATTAAAAGTAAATGTCGGCTCAAAAAAATTATTATTAAATCAAAAAGTCACCAAAATCAAGCAAGTGGGAATCCGCAATTTATTGATATATAAAAAACGCCAAATCAAACAGAAAAATATATTAGAAACCTGGTACATTATTAGTAATTTATCATCATCAGATAAAATTCATAAAGTATATAGTCAAAGAATAGGAATTGAGGCCATTTTCAAAGACTGTAAAACTGGAGGTTACAATCTTGAAGGCACAAAGGCCAATGAAATTAGGTTAAATAATTTGATTTTACTGATAGCTATTTCTTACACAATTAGTTCATTAGAAAAAGAGCAAATAATTGAGTGGTTAAGGGCACAATATTATCTCAGATTATCAGATTTACAAAACTATTTACAGAAGCAATATAATGTAGTTTTTGAATCTAATCAAAGTTATTATAATTTACTT
>NZ_JAAHGM010000022.1:67022-114947 GCF_010692625.1 Okeania sp. SIO2C2 | reverse complement strand
GCAACAGGGAACAGGGAACAGGGGGAATAAATTGCCGTTTGCGCAAGCATTCCGTAGGAATCATATAAGACTTCTAGCTCTTTTGCCCCTACTACAATTTGTAAATATACCAGCGCTCATTGCTATAATAGGGAAGATAGATTTAGTTTTCAATTGTACCTCACCATCCTCAAAAGTGCTGTAAATCCCCGACTTCTAAAGTCGTTTAATTTTAATAGGGGTTGCCCCTTCTAAAAAGCTGACTACTAAATGCCAATCAGCTGTTTGCGCAGCATTCTGTCAGGAAACGCTTTTTAAGTGCTTTAATTAAAAAATTATTTGTGCATCAAAATCTTCTCCATTATTTTGTTTCCAATACCAATAAGAGATCGTAGTCCTCAAAGCATCTTCCAAATCTTGAGAACAGTAATAAATTGCTTCTTCTACTTCTGAATTTTAAAAATATACACCTATGTTAGTCAAAGCAGAAGCATACTTTTTAATTATTTTTTGGATACCTTCATCTAAATTGCAAATAAAGCAAAATTTTGCCTCCATTTTATAAACAAGATAATTAATTTGCACAACTAAAAGGGCAGATTTTAAGTATTATTTTCCCCTCTTAATTGGCATCCAATTATTTGATATTATTTTGTACTTTTTCTTTTGGGTTTAATATCAAATCCGATAGCATCGGTGTTATTCAGTGTTAAATATATGTACGGGTGAACGGCCGTTCACCCCTACTCCCCTACTCAATAAAATGTAGAAAAATTTTTGAGAAATGGTATATTAATTCCGGTCTAGACGGTGTTGACAATTAGTTGAGGTTTGTAGACAAGAAGTGGCTTGTCGAAGACTATCCCCATCCACTTCTTCCTTCTTCCTTCTTCCTTTTTTCTTCCTTCTTCAAGACTTAATTAGGGTTTGCTGAAAAAGTCTTTTTTAAGGAGTAGGGGAGTGGGGGAGTAGGGGAGTAGGGGAGTAATTTTTGGGCTACTATCCTGCCCAAAATGCTGACTTTTTGAGCATAAAGAGCTAAAAACTAGGTACTTTTTCCAGAGCTAAAAAGGCTAAAACCTTGATCTATAAATGCTTTGATATTTAATCAGCAAGCCCTAATTACTCATTCTCAGGTGATGGAGAAACTTCTACTTCTTGCTCATTTATTGGTGAAGAAATAGACTCTTGATCCTGTTGACTTTCTTCTGTCATAACTGGCTGTTCTGATTCTTCTTTTTCCGAACTTACAGGAGACTCAACTGCTTCTTTCTCTTCTATAATATTAGACAATTTTACATCATTAAATAAAGGTCGATTAAAAGCACCTATCTTAAAACCTTCAACATCTGAACTACTAACATAACTCCACATCCAACCAGGACTATAAAGTGGCATCATCACTGCATTTTTCAACAAATATTTCTGAACTTCTATAACTTTTTCTTGTCGTTCTTCTAAATTAGTTGTAGTTCGCATTTCTGTTAGTAATGTATCCAGTTCATCACTGTGATAACCCCCCATCCAACCAGGAGAATGCCACAATGTATAAAGAAAATCTGGGTCATACCAAGACCACCCCATCATATCAATAACACCATTACCTTCTGTTTGACTATTTTCCTGTTTTATTCTGGCATTAAGAGTACCAATATCCATTGTTTCTAACTTAGTTTTGATTCCCACTTCTTCTAGTTGAGTTTGAAAGTTTTCTATTACTTTTTGACGGTTACCTCCTTTCCAGGTTAAAAGAGTTATTTCTAATGGTTGATTCTCACTATAACCAAGTTCCTCTAATAAAAATTTTGCTTCTTCTGGGTCTGGTTTAATACTAAACTCGGAACAAAGTTTTTCATCACTGGGAAACATCACATCTGCGATCGCGCATTCGGAAGGTTTAACTAAACCTGCAAATACTTCCTCCGTTGCTTTTTTGGGATCTATGGCATAAGTTACTGCTTGTCTTGCTCTATCATCATCAAAGGGAGGTCGAGAAGTAACGAACTCTAAAAATACTATTTGACCAGTATTTTCAGCAGTATGAAGTTTGAATTTTGAGTCTTCCTTGAGAGCAGAAATTTCTTCTAGTGGAGGTTCAGTTAAATGAATTTCTCCAGACTTGAGTGCTGCTAAACGTGCTTCCCTTTCTGGCATAGTTTTAATTATCAATTTTTTGATGTAAGGTGTACCAGAATTTTCTACTTGTCGCCCATAATTTTTGTATTCTGGGTTAGACTCCAGTACAAGTTGTTCTCCTTGAGTCCACTCAGTAAATTTGAATGGACCTGTACCTATTGCTCCTTCTATGCCAAATTTGTTGTTATAGGTTTGAATGGCAGAAGGACATATCATGCTGGAGTAAGGATCGGCGAGAAAGCGGAGAAAGGGGCTAAAAGCTTCAGACATTTTGACTGTAACTGTGAGGTCGTCTACAACTTCGACGGTTTCTATTGGTCCCCAACTGTCTTTGGTGTAGTTTTCTGTCTCAGGGTCGATCGCTCTGTCAATAGTAAATTTGACCGCTTTAGCATCAAAGATTGTGCCGTCATGGCATTTGATATTTTCGTTGAGTTTAAAGGTATATTCTTGGCCATTATTGCTGACTGACCATTCTTTGGCTAGGTTTGGTTGGATTTTACCTTGGTCATCGAAGGCCAAAAGTGTGTCGTAGATTTGATCGATTATTTGTCTGGATAATGGTGATGTTGATTTGTGGGGGTCGAGGGTGTCGGAGTCACTGTAGCGTGCCCAAACGAGGGTACCTGGTTCGGGGATGGTTGGTGTTTCTGAGGTTGTTTTGGTGCTTTGGTTGTTGTTGCAGGCGATCGCTAAGGTGGCAACTATTGATGCTACTGCTATGAAACGCCAAATTTTTTGATGAGTTAGTTTCTTGAAAAAATTGTTTAGGGAAAACATTATTAGAATATTAATTTTCTTTTAATTTAGCGAGCAAAATTTATAATCACATCACAAAATGTGCTGTATATTTTTCGATTTTTAGTTAAACTTTTAGACTTGACTATAGCAAGGAACGAGTTGGCATTTGACTTATGTTGATGATGAATCTTAGACAGAGAAATTCTTTTCTATTGCCTGTTACCGAAAAATTAATAATTAATAATTATTAATTAAATAATTCAGCTTACTCTGCCTCCCCTTTCAAGGGGAAAAAAGCGGTTGAGGGATGGCGAGGTCCCCTCGCCATATCCAATCAACCAAGACAGCGGTCGTTCGCGACAGCGGAACGGAGTTCTATCTTCGTAGCTTCCCGAAGGGTGGGATGGCGTTTGCTACCGCAAAGCTTTCCGTTCCGGAATGCTACCGCAAACGCTAACAGCGGAGCAGGTCTGTAAGAACGGGTCTCCTCGCTGTCCTCCAATCGACCAAGAGAAGAAATAATATTTCCTGATATTCCATTCCGTAACGGTTTTAACCAGAGGTAATTATCCATTATCCATTATCCATTATCCATTATCCATTATCCATATCCATTATCCATTAATGAACTGTTCCCTGTTCCCTGTTATACAATGGGTTAAGTTTTGTTAAAGTATAGAATGTAAACTTCATTAATAATATTAGGTAAAACTTTGTTAGACGAACAGGCGAAGAAAACAATATTGCGTAAGATTCCTCACGGATTATACATCTGTGGTGTTAAAGATGGTGAGGAAGTTAATGGTTTTACAGCTAGTTGGGTAATGCAAGCATCTTTTACGCCTCCCCTAGTTGTTAATTGTGTAAATAAAGATTCTAAATCCCATGCCATGATTAAGGCTAGTGGGGTATTTTCTCTGAGCTTTTTAGCAGCAGAACAAAAAGATTTAGCTCAACAATTTTTCAAACCTCAACGTCGTGTGGGAAATAAATTTGAGGATATAGAATTTTATCTGGGAGAAACTGGATGTCCAATTATTTCAGATACTCTTGGTTATGTGGAATGTAAAGTTGTTGGTGCTGTGGAAGAAGGTGACCATACTGTATATGTAGGAGAAGTAATTGCTGCAGGTGTACATCGTGAGGGAGACCCTCTATTGTTAGAAAGTACAGGTTGGAATTATGGTGGTTAATTGTCATATATCAGGACTTACGCAAGTTTACCTTGAAAACGCCATATGTAGGGGCGAATGGCATTGGCCTTCTCAATTTATTGTCCGTGCGTAAGTCCTGATATATTAATTAGCACTCAGCGATCGGCTTTTTGATGTTTATGAGTGCTATATAGATATAGTTTTGATGAATAGCTCTTTAGCTCATATCTACTAGATTAAGCTATAACCATTTTTTTTTGTTAATTATTGCTTTGCCGATTAAATCTAAAAGCATTGACATATAAAGACAAGTGCCTTTTTGGGGTATTTCAAAAGTGCAAAAGTTTCAGCTCTTCATGCTCAAAAATTTGATATTTTAGGCGCATAGTTGGGCCGAAAAATCATTCTTACAATTCTTACTCCTACCTCCTCTAAATTCTCCTGTCTCCTGTCTCCTGTCTCCTGTCTCCTAACCCCTACTAAAAGACTTTTTCAGCAAACCCTAATTATTGATTGATTTATGCCACTAATTAAAGTTCAAACTTCTGTTTCTCAACCAGAAAAAGATAAAATTGACAGCCTCTTAAAAAACCTTTCCTCTGGCATGGCGAAGCATTTTGGCAAACCAGAATCTTATGTAATGACTACTTTTGAATCAGATATTCCCATGACTTTTGGTGGTAGTAGTGATGAACCTGTCTGCTACATGGAGATTAAGAGTATTGGTAGTATGAACCCTCAGCAAACAAAGGGGATAAGTCAAGATTTTTGTCAACAAATTAATCAGGCTTTAGGCGTACCAAAAAATCGAATTTATATAGAATTTTCTGATGCTAAAGGTTCGATGTGGGGCTGGAATAGTTCCACATTTGGTTGAGTTTTCTACCTTTTTTCAGAGAATTATATAGGGTAGTTTTAACTAATAATTTAGAGTGACTAAATTATTAATAACTATTGTTAAAACTGCCTTTGTCAAAATATTAAAAATCCGGTTATACTTTTTTGATAAATTTTTACTACAAAAAAATCTGATTAATTGAGGATAATGCTGGATGGCATCGGAGTCAAAAATGTCAAATTCCAGCAAGGTATAGAAATAGAATTTCTACCACCATATTCTCCAGAATTACAACCAGCAGAACCCTGATGGAAATTGGTGGATGAGCCATGAGTAAATCAGTGTTTTGACACTATTGATAAGTCAGAAGAGGAAAGAGTGAAAAGATGTAATATGCTGAGTGAAATGAAAACAGAAATTAAAAATTTAACTAATTATCACTGGCTAAACTTCACCTAAGTATAATGGGGTCTTGAAAACCGGATTTGTTATCAGGAGTCAGGAAGAATAGTTTTTCAGCATTTATTTATATTATGTCTGCATTTGTTAGTAATCAAAAACATCATCTTCTGACTTCAACGGTAAATCTCTCCATACTCCCTGCTCCGGTGCTCCCTTATTGATAAGTATTTAACCACACATAATATTATTGAGTTGAAGCTTGATTTTTAGTCAAAGAGACATTATGGGTAAAGTCTAGAAATATAGTAATTTTAAATAAGAATGAAATACTTTTTCAGCTAAAAGTTTTTCAATGGAAGAAACCCTTGTCTCAATCTAAAACTGAAATGACTATAACTCAAATTCTGCCTAACATTATTTTTTTATCGATGGTATTAATGTCAAGAGATTTTTGAAATCAACTCAATAGGACTACAACATAGTATTACTTTGACAAAATAGGATTGTAAAGCTTCGCCAAAATCAAAAAAATATCTATAGCACTACCCATTAAGATTAGGACAGTTAAGAAACTTCAAAACATTACAGTTAAAAATTTTTGCTCTAGCTGATAGTGGTACTTAGACATTTGATCGTAGGAAAAATGCGTCAAATTCAGTCTAGACAAGGGAATTACGTCGATGCCTTAAAAATGGCTGGAACCCCTGCTTATTCAGGATTTATGCCTTTTTGACGTAAAAGCCTCTGCCCATCTATACTATATTTGATCCTATTTTCTGGCTTTATTTTGTGTAAGTCCCAATAGCTGATACTAAATCCGGTTTAGAAAGAACCGTTATAGCGCTGCGCGCAGGCAACAGCTCATTTGGAACTCATTTGGGGGAATAAAAAGCTGATAATATAAGATTTTAGCTATTGGACACTTCCTGCAATTTGTAAATATGCCAGCGCACATTGCTATATTATGAAGGTAAGGCAGTTATGGTGAGGGCAGAATGCAGAAGGGTTAGAGATTAAGAGCGAAAAACGGACTTTTGATAACCGGATTTGGTATGATAACTGAATGCTTATAGCTGAATGCTTATAGCTGAATGCTTATAGCTATATCTTGAATTTATTTCAGTGTAAAAATCCGCCTAAATCAATCAACAAGGCGGAGTAATTAATTCAAGAAATAATACTTATATTGAATAATTCCTCTAGGAATTTATGGAAATACTTTAACTTACTTTTAACATGGAAGTATTCAATAAATTACATTCTGAATCTTCTGAATGCCAAGCTAAACCATCAAAGGCAATTTTCTCAATCAAACTAGCTAACCGTAATGCTTTAAGAGCTTGTTCTCCTCCAACTGAAGGTTGATTTCCTCCACCCACACAATGAATAAAATGCTCTAACTCTGCATGAAGAGGTTCAATATTGCTAGTATAAACCTTTTCAATTAAACCATCCTGACGATAAAGTACCTGACCATAATCAGTCACATAATCTGCTGTTGTTTGACGATGAATCAGAATTTCATTGTTAAGAAAATCTGCTTCTGTCAAAGAATTTTTACAGTGAGCAACAATAGAACGTAATTTTTTATGTGTCACCTTACTAGCAGTTAAAGTCGCCACAATACCATTGGCAAAACCAAGAGTAGCTGTTACATAATCTAAATTTCCAGAACTAGAAACACTACTTCCACTAGCAGTTAGTTTGACAACTGGAGAAGCAACTAAATCTAGTAACAAGTCAATATCATGGATCATTAAGTCCAAAACTACAGACACATCATTAGCTCGATGAGAATAAGGACTCATCCGATGAGCTTCTAAGGCCAATAAATCTTCAGTTTTTAGGACTTTACTAAGTTCTTGAAAAGCAGGATTAAATCTTTCTATGTGACCCACTTGTAAAATTCGGTTAGCTTCAGCAGCAGTATTTACCAAAAATTCGGCCTCGGCGATACTAGCAGCAATAGGCTTTTCCATTAAGACATGGACTCCTGCTTCTAAGCAAGTCATTCCTACAGCGTAATGCTGAAGAGTGGGAACTGCTACACATACAGCATCAACATGAGGTAAAAGGTCTTTATAATCCTCAAAAAAACGAACTTGATATTTACTAGCAGTGTCGAGTCCTCTTTCCACATTAATATCTGCAACACCGACTAATTCTGTATCTTTGAGCAAATTTAGGACACGGGTATGATGCTGTCCCATATTACCAACCCCAATAACTCCTACACGAAGAGATTCTGGTTGACTATGTTTAGTAAAAACGGATGAATATACTTTAGACATTCTATTTAGCACTCCTAGATTCTCCTCCACCACACCTAATTTAGAGTAAGGTAATAGGTTTTTTGTTCAGTCTTTGCAAATTTATCTTATATTTGCTCACTGGGGCTAGTGCTATAACATTCTAAGTAGGTGGCGTTAAAAATTATTGTGATGAAAAAGTAGGTAGGGAATCTGTCCTATTGACGACGTTCATCAATTGATAATGGATAATTACCTCTGGTTAAAACCGTCCTTGATTGAATATAAGGAAATATTATTTCTTCTCTTGGTCGATTGGATATGGCGAGGAGACCCGTTCTTGCAGACCCGCTCCGAAGTACGCCATCCCACCCTACGGGAAGCTCCGAAGATAGAACTCCGTTCCGCTGTCGCGAACGACCGCTGTCTTGGTTGATTGGATATGGCGAGGGGACCTCGCCATCCCTCAACCGCTTTTTTCCCCTTGAAAGGGGAGGCAGAGTAAGCTGAATTATTTAATTAATAATTATTAATTACTATACAGTGCAAAGTTCTGGGAATAACTATTGCTAGTCAAGGGTTTCACGGACTCAAGGTTAAAAATTCTCCATTCACAACAGTAGGTGCTGTAAACCTTTCCCAGTAACACTTTCAATCTTGAGAGCCAACTGTTTTTTAGCAGAACTTTGTACTCTCCAGTTAATTATTAATTATTCGGTAAGAGGACAGATTCCAGAAGGGAAGGGCTTTGTTATTTATTTGAGTTGGTAAATTTTCTGAGGTAGTTAACAAAGTCACCAAGTCAGTAGGGGTGGTTTCTGTTCCGGAATACTTTCAGTCCGCAAATGCAAAGCAGAACCTAAACGAGTAATTAGGAGCAAGACAAACACCAAATCACCAAGTCAGTAGTGGTGGTTTCTGTTCCGGAATACTTTCAGTTCGCAAATGCAAAGCAGAACCTAAACGCGTAATTAGGAGCAAGACAAACACCAAATCACCAAGTCAGTAGGGGTGGTTTCTGTTCCGGAATACTTTCAGTTCGCAAATGCAAAGCAGAACCTAAACGAGTAATTAGGAGCAAGACAAACACCAAATCACCAAGTCAGTAGGGGTGGTTTCTGTTCCGGAATACTTTCAGTCCGCAAATGCAAAGCAGAACCTAAACGAGTAATTAGGAGCAAGACAAACACCAAATCACCAAGTCAGTAGGGGTGGTTTCTGTTCCGGAATACTTTCAGTTCGCAAATGCAAAGCAGAACCTAAACGCGTAATTAGGAGCAAGACAAACACCAAATCACCCGCACAGAAGTTGTTTTTGTCACGGGTTCCCTTGCAGATATATCCTCTAAAGGACTTTGCTACCAGGTGCGTCTGTAACACTCCGCGGGGTCGCACCGCTGTTCCCTGTATCGTGACTGTAGCAATATTTTATCTTTGATTTTGCGGGTTTAATACCCCACCGTCAGTTGCGGTGCTTAAAATTGCTTGGGGTTATAAGACACGAAGTGGCTTGTCGTTGACTATCCATCAGCAATTTTCCCCTCAGGGGTTGCACATTCTGGAATGATATTGCCAAAAATTAGTTTAGACTTTGACTAAAAATAACCATTAATTAATCATTCTAGCAATTGATTAATCCATAATCCAATTCAATCAAAAATCTCAAATCATTCGTCGCTGTGCAACGCCTCCCCTCAGTGCAAGATGGCAGAAATAACTAACCAGTTACAAAATTCTAAAAGCCTTACCAATCAATACTTTTGACTTTTGACTTTTGACTTCCGCGTAGCGGCACTCAGCTCCCGCAGCTCCCGCTGCCTTCTGCCTTGTTCAAGCAATTGGTATAAAAATTAGTATGTTATTAGTATAACTATTACTATACTTGAAAAGTATACCAAAATATAAAGAAAATATTACGATTTTCCAAATTTACTAAAGCTGTATGAAATAATTGAACCTAATAAACATTAAATTGAGGCCAGCAAATATAAAGGCCTTAAATATAAAATTCTGAAAACACCAATCTCTTGTTTATTAAGGGTTTGGTGTTTTCTAATT
This sequence comes from Okeania sp. SIO2C2, assembly GCF_010692625.1. NCBI lineage: Bacteria > Bacillati > Cyanobacteriota > Cyanophyceae > Oscillatoriales > Microcoleaceae > Okeania > Okeania sp. SIO2C2. The sequence goes on along the minus strand of NZ_JAAHGM010000022.1, from coordinate 105,390 downwards.
TTGAGGTAATTTCTAAGAATCGAAGCAATCAAAAATTAGTTCAATATTTTTCGATGACAACAATAGTAATTAAAATAGGTACTTCCAGTCTGACTCGTTCTGAATCGGGAAATTTGGCCTTATCCACAATTGCTAGCTTGATCGAGACTATTGCCAATCTACGTTCTCAGGGACATCGAGTAGTTTTAGTTTCTTCTGGAGCAGTTGGTGTAGGTTGCGATCGCTTAGGACTAAGTGAAAAACCTCGTAATATTTCCATCAAGCAAGCAGTAGCAGCAGTGGGTCAAGGAAGACTAATGCGAGTTTACGAAGATTTGTTTACATCTTTGCGACAAACAATGGCCCAAATATTATTGACTAGGAGCGAGCTTGCACGACGTAGTAGTTATGTCAATGCTTACAATACATTTCAACAATTGTTACGAATGGATGTAGTCCCAATTGTGAATGAAAATGACACTACTGCTGTGGAAGAACTGAAATTCGGGGACAACGATACTCTATCAGCTTTAGTTGCTGGTCTAGTAGAAGCTGATTGGTTATTTATATTAACCGACGTTGACAAGTTATATTCTGCCGACCCTAGAAATAATCCAGATGCTTTACCCATTACCTTAGTAGAGCGAATAGAACAACTCGAAGAATTTCAAGTTCAAACTGGAGATTCTGTTAGTGGACGGGGAACTGGTGGAATGATTACGAAAATTGAAGCTGCCAAAATTGCCACAGCAGCGGGAGTGCGAACTGTCATTACTGATGGCCAAATTCCTGCCAATATACAAAAAATCCTAAATGGAGAATCTATTGGGACTCAGTTTGAACCTCAACCACAACCAGTAAATGCCCGCAAACATTGGATTGCCAATATTTTAGTACCTTCGGGCAAGCTGTATCTGGACATGGGTGCAGTTCAAGCAATTTCTGAATCTGGTAAATCTCTACTAGCTGCTGGTATTACTCAAGTAGAAGGAGAGTTTTATCCATCGGATGCTGTAGAACTATGCAATCAAGAAGGTGGGGAAATAGCTAGGGGACTTGTGAACTACAGCAGTACTGAATTGCAACAAATTCTGGGTTATCGTTCAGAAGATATACCTGATATTTTGGGCTATACAGGATCTGACACAGTAGTACATAGAGATAACCTTGTAATTAAATGTTAACAGCCTTGTCATTAAATGTTAACAGCCTTCTCCTGACGGAGACGCTGCGCGAACGACTGGAAGTCAGTCCTCAAGAGGACCGAGTCAGTAGAATTTTTTGGCTTTGCTCATCGGATGGAAGCCTTATGGGGTATAGAAACCATTTGATAGCTATATAATTATGGTAGTCAAGTATTTTCGCACATCAATAATTTTGAGGAAAAATCTGAAGAAGGAGTGTTGAATTTTTTGTATTATTTCTCCCCACATCTTCCCTCTTAACGGAATAATTAAGGTAAAAATCCTCTCCTTTAAAGGAGAAACAAGCGGTCGTTAGCGGAGCTTCCCGAAGGGTGGGATGGCGATCTCCTCGCCATATCCAATCGACCAAAAGAGAAAAAATTTTCCTTTGAGTCAATCCTATCGGTTTTCAATAATAATTAATAATTAATTATTAATTATTAATTAGGGCTGGCTGAATAAATCTCAAAGCATTTACAGGTAAAGGTTTTAGATTTTTTAGGTCTTGAAAAAGTACCTGGTTTTCAGCTCTTCATGCTCAAAAAGGAGCGTATTTTGGGCGAGAGTTCGAGAGTTGGGCAAAAAAATTCTCCCCTACTCCCCTACTCCCCTACTCCTCCGCTCCCCTACTCCTGAAAAAAGACTTTTTCAGCAAACCCTAATTATTGAACTCCTGTCTTCTGTCTCCTGACTCCTTCTTCAAATCATTGTTTCTGGTGGAGCAACATCAGAACCAACAACTACACTACCTTTAGTAGATTTTAATCCTGGTGTTTGAGTAGTTTCTAAATGTTTATCTGAGTGAGCAACTGAATCAGGAGTGTCTAATTTATCTGGAGTGAGATTTGCTCCTGGACTTGGTTGTTGAGACATCCAACTTAGTCCACCTACTGCGCCGGCCATTAAAGCTGTATAACCTATATATAGATGAATCGGACCTATACCTAATCCAATGTCCTTATTGGAGTTAGACCAAGATGGTATTAAGCTTTGAAGTGGATCGGACATAGGTAAAGCTTCTGCTAAAGCTACTCCATCAAATCCTAAAGCGTTACCTATACGAAAGATGAATCCTCGAAGATATATATCTTCTGGTAGTTCATCTGTTTGGCCTTTTTCTATAGCTTCTAGATAATGAAGAGGTACAAAGGTTTGTTTATGAATTTGTTTCATAGACAAACAACGCATTTTTCGTGCTTTTTGTAGTTTTTCCCCTAGTTGCTGTAAATATGTATTTCTTTCTTGAACTAATAAGGCTGCTTTTTCTGCTTTTGTGAGTTTTTTTCGCCGTTTTCGTCGATTATTTTGTGGTTGTAACTCTTGTGAGGAGTTTTGGTTATTTTCTGGGAGATGGGTTTCGGTATTGTTGGAATCTATGGATACTAAGGCTGATTCAGTAGTAATTTCTGATTCTACAGTAGTAGTTAGGTTAGTACTCATGTGTGTTTGAGGTTGATTTTGATGATTCTGGATTAACTGTTCCTGATTTATTTGTTGGTAATTAATACTTTTTTTCTGCTCATTCATATTGTGAAAATGAGAGTAAATTGGGTCTGCTGAATATGTTTTTTTTTCTGGTATTAATGTTCTAGTCAAGTTTTTTAGGCTAAGTTTTATTGCTTCTAGTCCTAAGACTTTGATTTGAGCTTCGGTTTGAGCTACTGCTTCTTCGAGAGAAGTTTTTATGTCAGTCAACATTAGACTATATACTTGGCTAGTATAAGTTTCAGCTTCGATATTACTCAGTAGCGATCGCCAATTATCTTGACCAATTTCTATAGGAATATGCCCAGAAAAACTATAGCCAGATATAGGTTTTAATTCCATAGTTAGGGTTTTAGTTTTATTTATACTTAATCGGAGTATTCTAAGTAATTTATTCTGGAAGTTAGTGTTGATTCCGGATATAAAAAGTGCCAAGATTTAATTTTTGTTTTTTATACAAGTTTCCAAATATTTCAGTTTTTTTACTGGGAAATTTTTCTAACGAGTAACCTTTAGTTTATCTATTGCGAAATAGTTTTTGCAATTTAAATTTAATAAGGTCATTAATTTTATGTAAATTTTATAAATAGATTAATTACCTACAAATTAATAATCCAGTTAAAGTATCAATAGAAAGTGCAATTCTACAAAACCATAACTGAATATACAATTTTTTTTCTCAAATAATTCTTGAATATAGTTTATAGGAGTTTTCAAATAGATAGGCTACAGTAGCCAAAGCATTCTCCTACTGCCTACTCCCTGGTTTCTCTCTTGGTAAGCATTCCCTTACCTCTACTTCTTCCAGTGTTAAATGCCTCTTATGGATCAGCTAAAGCTAACGGCGATGCGGGGTCGCATCGCTACTCCCATGCCCCAAAATAATTTTGTAGTCTACTTAAATGAATTGCGCTGTAAAAACGCAATTTTACTGACTACTTATAAACCCGATCTAGTAAAAATAGTCCTACGACAATTCCGATAAAATGAGCCAAAATAATGTGAGTATTACCCAATAGTATAATAATATCCGGTGTAAATTTTTCTAGTTCTGTAGAGTTAAACATAGACGCTCCCATAACTAAAGATTCGCCTAATAAAATACCTCCAATTGCTTCTGCTCCTAATAAAGTTAAAGTAATCCCAACCAAGTTCGTAATTAAAGTCCTTTTCACTTGTTGAGTTGTATCTGCCCTGGTTGGCCTTGAAGAATCTGTAGGTGATCGTAATTGCCTTGCCAAGCGAGTGTAACGAAATGACAAGAAGATGCTGAATCCTAGTACCACAAGCCCACAAATTGGAAAAAAGAGGCTACCTCCCGCACCTCCTTCATTCATTTGATCGGGTAAGATGAACACAGCAAATAAAAACATGAAGCCTGAAATTACCCCCAATGCAAGTTGGGACCAGAAACAAGTCCATCCACCCAACCGGAGTGCATTGGCTACTTGTTTAACAGCAGTTGGTAGGTCTGATAAGTTTGACATATTTATGCTTATGTATTGTCAATACTTTGATATACTCACGACGTTGCCCTTGAGAGAAAACGCTATAGGTGGTTTTTGTTTCTCGTGCACTGACCGGACCAGATTCATCTTGTCTGGTCTAAAGGTGCGCTCCTAAAGACTTGCCACAACATTCTTAGAGTTTCCCCAATGATAGACTGGCGCTGACACTATCTAGACCAGTGGCCTAAATATATTTAAGACTGTAGCATTTATGCCGACATTTGAGCAACATGAAAGATTTGGACTGATATTCCCAGTAAGATTCTGAATTAAGGATTACAGCGGGGGCTTTCTGTGGATATTCGATCAAATTTTGGCAATATGGTTGACTCTAGGTCAACTCCTTTTAAAATATATTTAAGAATTGTAAACAAACAACTCTATTTGTAAACGTTATTAAATTTGAGACCTACTGATTATGACACAACCACAACCTACTACGAAACCGAATCTGGATGAACCAAAATTCGGTTTTAACCAATATTCAGAACGTCTGAATGGTAGAGCAGCTATGATTGGCTTTGTATTAACTCTGGCAATTGAATACTTGACTGGAGAAGGTTTACTATCTTGGTTAGGTATCAATTAAAGTTTTAGCTATACCTAAATTATAGAGAGCTACTATATATAATAGGGATAGAGGTTAAACCAATACAAAAGTCTATGTATCATAATAAATGTTGAAAGAGATCGAGCCGTTATAATCGCAGTTATTTAACGGTGATACGGGGTCTATAAACTGCGCGGGAAACTTACGCAGACAGCCCCTCATAAATTTCAACCAGAAAAATAATTGAGCAATACGCGCGCACATTTTTGGCGTTATAATCCTATCAATAGCCATGGGACATATAGCTCGCTCAAAGCGCACCGCCTGCGCTCAGGTAATCTCAGGGTAAAGACGGAGCAAAAAAGCTTCTGGAGATGGTAGTAGTGGGGGTAAAACTCAGTTTATTTGATTTGTTACCTAGTTAAGAATCTAAGATACAAGAATCTCACGTTATAATCGCACTTATTTAACGGTGAGAGTGTCAAAATAAAGATATGGTAAAGTCATGTTGTTGGTAAGCCTAATATTGTCAACAACTTACCAACAATCTCTATCTAGTTTGCAATTATACTGCATTAATCTAGACTATTCCTAGACTATTCCTAGAGTGAGAATTAGTTTTCTGTAGCAATTAATCCACTATTCACCTTGGCAATCTCAATATATGAATTGTAATTTTGGCGAAATACCAGGTTATTATAATTTTGTATTAATTGCTCAATCTTGAACATTTAAGAAAAAATCAAAACTAATTTACTGATTTAAAGTTTAATACGGCAGTATAGTTAGTTATACATATCTATAAGAGGATAAAGGGAATTTATTAAATAATTAGCTAAATTCCTTGAAATTCAAGAAACTTACGAGTAAATTTAAGTTGTATCAAATTAAGCTTATGATCGACGTTTTATGGCCAAAACTCTTGAAAACTGCTTATCGAAAAGATCCTGTAGCAAGCTTTTTTGTGACAGTAGGATCGGTTGATGCTGTTATTGGTGGTTTAGGGACAAGTTGGTCTTTATTTAGTTTTGGCATAGGTACAGTAGGAGTGGCAATTATATTACGTTTCTGGTTATTAAAGCGTTCTCAGATAGATCGAGCTACTCCTGTTCCAGAATATTATTTGCCTCCTAATTCTTCTCGTCCACAACTACCAATTCTAAGTAGAAATAAAAAGCATCTTCCTTAAATTAAATAATCAGCCATACCCCCAAGCTCTGATAAAAATTAGTCAAGTTCCTAATATATTAAGCAGCTTTCTTGATTGGGGCTATCCCTTAATTAGAGATGGGAAGATTGAAGCGTAGATATAATGATAAACATATACTCTATAACCGGATTTTATATTAAGCCATTAATCCTAAAAAATATATGTGGACAGTCTAAAGCTACAGCATGAGGTAAGACATTTTTCTACAATTCAAGAAGAAGTAAGGATAGTTAGAAGTTGAGAAAAAAGTTTTAGTCTCTGGAATGATTATAAGTACTAATCATGTATCAAGTTCGATCAAAGTTTTATAAAAAAATAAAAAATGGGAACCTTGGTTCCCACTTTCTTGATTTTTGAGATTTTTTCTTAGTTGCTGTTGTTGCTTTTTGACTTGCCTTAACCTAGCATTTCCTCCTCTGCCTTTAATATTTCTTCCCTGGTAACGAGGAGACTCCCATCTTTTCAACCTTTGTACCATATCTTCAAATATCAACTCATTTTAGTATAACTGGGCAGAGAGAGACTCGAACTCTCACGACCGAAGTCGCCACATTTTGAGTGTGGTGCGTCTACCAATTTCGCCACCCGCCCTTACTTTGACTATTATAATCACTTCTTGTCAAATTTTGCAAGAGATCCTGATATTTTTGACTACTTGACCATTTATCAATTTCTCTAGCACGCAATACAGGTAATGGATGAGTTAGTTGAGCTGTTTGAAGTTGCCTTAAAACTTCACCCAGTTCCGTATGACTAAATTCTTTGTAAGCTCTTGCCTGGGCTAAAAAAGCATCAACATTAAGTTGAGCAGATATACTCGGAGAACCACCTGCCAACTTCATCAGAACTGATGCTACTACTTTTGGGTTTTGTGTTGCTAATAGAGCTGCGCGGTCGCAAGTAAATTCTGCACACCTGACCCATTCTAGTATTTGATTTTGTATACTTTGAGCTATAATAGCACCCCATGTCGAAATTTGTCCAGCAGCCAGTACAATTAAATTACCTAAAGTAAGGTATACTCCATGTTCGCATTTAAGATGTCCTAGTTCGTGACCTAATACTGCTTGAATTTCTTCTAAGTTCAGTAATTCTATCAAAGATGTATGAACAACAATGAAAGGTTGCTTACCTCGCATGGCAAATGTATAAGCATTGGGAACAGGATGTTGACGAACATATAATTGTGGTGGTTCTAAATCAAGTGTCTGACAAGCATCTAAAAGTATTTTGTATAAATGTGGTAATTGATCCTTACCTACTAATACACTAGATGCAATATTTTCCATGTAGAAAAATTGCTCTCCTAATGGTCCTAATAATTGCCTAACTAATAAATCTATGCCAGGCAGTTGTTTGATAGTATTCGTTGCTTCTAAGTCTAATGGATGCCGAAAATTATCTGCTTTCAAGCCAATTAAGGGTATTGTTGCCAAAGACATATTTTGTTAATAGTAACTATAGTTACTGTGATTTTAGCACAATTTGAGAAAAATAATTTCTGTTTCAATGTTAAGGAAAGTTTGATTTTTTAGTTAGTTATTGTTATGTAGCCCAAAAAATCAACTAAATTTAGTTTAAGTTTAATATTAAGTAGAGCAAGCTAAAAAAAGAGGTTACATTTTTCATCAAAAAAAATACTCAAGGCAATGAATATCAACTTTTAAGCTAATTTATAATTTGATACATAGCGCCCAAAATTTACCATGTTCTACTTCAAATAATTTGGTGTAGTTCATTTATTCAAACAGGATATTAAAAACTTTGAAAACTTAAATATATACAGCATCTTTCATAATCAATGAGGTACATCTGTGGCGGGAAATATACCCGTACTTTATCGTTAATCTTTGTACATCATATACCACCTAATATTCTGTATGCATATTAGTTATCTCCGGAAAAGAGGGAGTAGGGAGTAGGGAGTAGGGGAAAATAATTGATAATTTATATGCGATAATTGATTTTATTTTTGATGACCACGCCTATGTCTATTAAAATTAACTACTTTCACTATCAAGTAGATAAATTTAATGTTCATAGAAGTTAATAACTTGATGATTAAAATCTAGAGAAAAAAATGTCTACATTATTAAATATATGTATTCATCGCTACGGCAAATCATTTAAAAACGCTTGTTTTTTTAGTAAGTAAATTTCATCAACAGAAAGGTAAAGCAAATCACTAGATATTCTAGAGTTATACCAACTTGATAAATGTTTGCGACAAATAGCTAGGGTATTTTTTAGGAGTCATAATGAATAGCTTTGATACCATTTATGAGGCCATAACTTATCTTATTAGTCAAAGGAACATCTCCTATAAAATGAATGACTATTCGTCCTTACTAACCTTATTATTTTTAACATTATTTTTTCAAATTAGTATGAGGCACTATTAAAAAGGGGTGGTAAATTATGGAATTATATTGCCAAAAATTAGTTGATACTTTGACTAAAAAAAACTAAGATTAATCATTACAACAATTTTAAAATTCAAAATCTTGTTCATCAAAAATCTCAAATAATTCCTCACTGTGCAACACCATTAGACATCTCCAAAACAAAGGTAGTAAGGAGTAGGGAGAAATAATTGATAATTTCTGTGCGATAATTAATTTTTTTTTGATTCTTGTAGATATCTATTAAAACAGTAATTATAATGTACTTTATCAAAAGATAAACTCGAGCAGATGATTATATCTAGAATAAGTTAAGTTATCAGAAGTATTAATATTGAGTGATGAAGTTTGCCAGTACTCGGTAACTATTGAAAAAATTATACAGATTTTTACATTTCTAACAAAAATTGATAGTCCTCATATCAGTTTGAGATAAGGTTGCATAGAATAGAGCTCTTGCAAAAGTTTTTATTAAATCAATTCAATATCTGAAATAAACTATTTTATTTTCCTATTGCCTATTGCCTGACTTCTGCAAGAAGTCTAATGATAAAATTCATTAACATAGATCTATCTTTATCTACGCTTACCGAAAAATTGTGGTTTAAAGCCTCCCCTTTTAAGGGGATAATAAATAAAAATTTTCTTTTGAGTCAATCCTCTCCTTGAAAAGAAGAGGTAATTATTAATTATTCATTATTAATTATTCATTATTGAACTGCGGTCAATTATGTTTGAAATATTATTCTATGCCGCTTCATATTAAATTGGTATAAAGTAGTTGAAATTGGTTATTTCTTGAAGCAATGATACTGCATTTCATCTAGCGCAGTGAGACCCAGACTTAATAGAGCTATTTATTGTATGTACCTTGATACAAAAATATCTTGCTCTGTTAAAAATACTCAATTATACTCTAAAAATGGAGAATAACATTAGATCTATCTAGTTCTGCATTTACAACTACAAACATCCTTATTTTTTGAGGACGACCAAAATAAATAAACTATCTAATAGTCCATTTTGTCACTTTCAATAAGATTATAAATTGTCACAATCACTTATTTTTCATAATTTGATAATTTACTTAACCTATCAAAATTAATTAAACAGACTATTAGTACAAAAGTATTCCTTTTATTTATGAAAAATTAAATCCACTTAGACAGAAGTCTGCAATATTTCATGTTCTGTAGCTATATCTATTCTTTGCAACTGTGCTCCTAACTTTTGAAGTTTAACTTCTAGTTTTTCGTAACCTCGGTCTAAGTGTTGTAGACCTTGAAAAGTAGTTTCTCCTTCTGCGGCCAATGCTGCTAATACCAAAGCAGCAGAAGCTCTAAGATCTGTACCAATTACTGGAGCTGCTGAAAGCTTGGACACACCTTCTACAATGGCATGATTTCCTTTGACCCTAATATTAGCACCCATTCTATTTAGCTCTGAAACATGACGCATACGATTCTCAAATACTGTCTCTGTAACAGAACTACTACCAGAACACACACTTAGCAAGGCCATAAAAGGAGCCTGCATATCTGTGGGAAAACCAGGATATGGCTGAGTCTCAATGTCAGTAGCGACAAGGTTTTTACTAGGTATAACGCGTAAGCTTCCAGGTACTTCTTGCCTGATGTTCACTCCTACTGACTCAAGTTTAGAAATAACTGCACTTAAATGTTTAGGAACAACTGGTGAAATAGTTATGTCTGAATTAGTAATTGCACCAGCGATTAAAAATGTCCCAGCTTCTATTCTGTCAGGTATAATAGTGTAATCTACAGAATGTAGCTTTGGGACTCCTGATATGACTATGTTCTTTGTGCCAGCACCAATAATATTAGCCCCCATAGCTATGCACAAGTTAGCTAGGTCTACTACCTCTGGTTCTTGAGCTGCATTTTCAATGATGGTTTCTCCCTCAGCCAAGGTTGCTGCCATCATTAATGTTTCAGTAGCTCCAACACTAGGATAGTCAAGATATATTTTTGCACCTTGTAACTTTTTTTTACTACCAGTAATATAGGCGTTGACTATACCATGCTCAATATGAACTTCTGCTCCTAAAGCTTGTAAACCTCGAACATGAAGATCCACAGGTCTAGCACCAATAGCGCATCCACCTGGTAATGGTACGCGGGCTACTCCTAATCTGGCCAGAATAGGACCTATAACAAAAAAGCTAGCACGTAACTGTCTAACTAATTCATAAGGAGCTTCAGTAGTATCTAAATTACTCGCATCTACATCTAAAGTATTACCATTCTGTTCTAACTTTGCTCCGAATGCAGATAAAACCTGTCCCATTCTATTAATATCTGCGAGAGAGGGAACTTGGTTTAACCGACAAGTGCCTGAACAAAGTAATGTGCCTGCCATTGCAGCTAAAGCGGAATTTTTTGCACCACTAATATTTATGTTTCCTTGAAGGTTAGATGGACCACAAATTTTCAGTATTGATTGGTTGATCGGGGATGATTTTGGGTTCTCTTTTGAGTTTGATGGTTGATTGATGGCTCTGTCCTCCTTCAATTACCTAATTTATTAATTTTAATTTTTGCTTCTGATTTTACTGGAAAGTTAGCAGATGTCTAGGGGTTGACAAATCCTATGTTTTAATATAGGTTGCGAAAAAAAATTAGATGTCTCCGGAATAATTGGGGTTTGCTGAAAAAATCGGAATAGTATTGCAAAATTATTCAAGCAAAGCGGATGTTAAGGAAGTCAGAAGTTAGAAGTCAGTAGTCGGAAGTTATTTTTGTAACGGTGATTTGAGCAAAGCTCCAAAAATGTTTCGCCTTAACAAGGCGGGGTTGCGCGACCCAATTATTTTGATAATTTTTTGATGCTTGTTAGTGACTCAAGTATAAATTTTGCTGATAAAAAACAACAGGAAAAAGATTTAGGGGTCATTTCAGTTATCAGTACCTCTAGCTGAAGTTAGAGGCAAGAAAATACGGAATTCTATTTTTTTATCCCCTTAAAAGGGCTATCCCTGATAAGGAACTTCTGAAGACCTTGTGGAGACAAGGGGAGTAGGGAGTAGGGGAGAAGGGAGAAAGAGTCAATTTAGCTAGGCAAAACTATATTAAGTTCTCAAAAAAATCTACTTTTCAATACATTATTTTTGAGGAAAAAGCCTCTGAAACACTAATACATAACTTGTCTATTTTATCAAGTTTAATGTTAAGTAAAGATGTTTATAAAGCATAGTTAAAAGAGGAGGCTTTAGACTAGGAGTTTTCGGTTAAAAAAGTAAAATTAAGAGAGAAAAAGCCTCTTTTAAAAGGCTGGAAAGACTCATTCTCAAAAAAGCAATTTTCATTGCAATTTCTGAAATATTATTAAGTTGATATCAAGTTAAAATGAAGCTGCATAGAATAATATTTCAAGTATAATTGACTGCAGATAAGCGTAGATAAATATAGAGCGATTTAATGAATTTCATCATTCTATAAAACCTCATATAAAACTGGCATTAATCATAATTATATTGAGACTAAACTTTCTTTTTTTAAATCCAAATCTGCCATCAATTTAGTTGTATAGCGCTGTGCGCAGCTCATCTGGCAACAGCTCATCTGGCAACAGGCAACCCACCCCTAACCCCTCCCAGGAGGGGAATAAAAAACAGATAATATAAGATTTTAGGTATTGGACAGTTTTTGTAATTTGTAAATATGCCAGCGCACATTGCTATAATTTTTTTCATATAAATTAGAGTAGATATAGTGTGTTTATCTGAGATGTGGAAACCAAGTGCTATGAAAATTTATGGAGGTTTTAGGGAATAGTAAAAAAAGCAAAACGGCATTAAATAGTAAGTAGCAAAAAGAGGGATATAAGGCGCTTGAGTTATGCACTTTTTTTAAGAAAAAAACTAAATCTAGATTGACATCTCAAATAAAAATACTATATGAATAAATGTTAAAAATAGGAATCTGGAAATGAAACTATAATACCAATTTGAAAAAAGAATTCTACAAAAAGGTAGATATTGATCGGATATACTTAAAAATCGCTGCTCCAGTTCATTTGAGATAGTTATATCTATCTTTTTTCCCTTTTTTTTAAAATTTACCCCTTCTTCCTTCTTCCCTCTTCCTTCTTTCGTAGGGACGTTGCATGCAACGTCCCTACCATTTGTAACAAACATTTATCAAATTGGTATAAGGCACTATAAAAAAAAATCAGTAGCTTGAATCTCCATCACCATTTTACGAATAATTAAACCAACTTACTTAAAATTTGTTTTTTATTGATGTTTTTATTCAGATTTGCTGGCGATCTTCCTGATTGAGGAACACTTATGCGAATTCCTCTCTCTTGACAAAGTTTTAGGTTTTCTCTTTTTCGGTAAATTTGAGTGACATGAACTGAATTATGAATAATAACCCATGCAGTTTTTCAATGCTTCTACTTGCACTTTTAAATCTCTTGATTAATTCTTGATTAATTAGGGTTTGCTGATTAAATCTCAAAGCATTGACTGATATTGGTTTTAATCTTTTTAGGGTCGAATTGCAGTGCCTGGTTTTTGGTACCTCAGAGCTACAAAAAGTAAGTATTTTGGGATGATTATGGCAGAACAATCCAGGGATAATTTTTCCAACTACTTCCTCTACAATTCCCATTTATCCTGACTCGGTCCGACTGACTTCCCCTCCTCAGAAGGGTTAGGGGTGGGTTGACTCATAAGATTTTTTCAGCAAACCCTAATCAATTTTGAGTTAGATTTAAATTAGTCAGAATAAGATGATATTTTCAACTACAGAATTATAGAGGTGGTGAATGGAGATAGGTATTCCCAAGGAAATTAAGGATCAAGAGTTTCGTGTAGGACTAACTCCTGCAAGTGTTAGGGTATGTACTGAAGCTGGTCACCAGGTTTTCATCGAAACAGGAGCAGGGTTGGGTGCAGGCTTTACTGATAAAGATTATATCCAAGCAAAGGCCAAAATTTTACAAAATGCTGGAGATGTTTGGAATTGCGAAATGATAGTGAAGGTAAAAGAACCTCTATCATCAGAATACCAATTTCTCAAATCAGGACAAATCCTTTTTACTTATCTACATTTGGCTGCTGACCGGAAGCTAACTGAAAGGTTGATTGAAAGTGGGGCGGTGGCGATCGCCTACGAAACAGTGGAGCTACCTGACCATAAGTTACCTTTGTTAACTCCCATGAGTATAATAGCTGGACGTCTTTCTGTGCAGTTTGGGGCGAGATTTTTGGAAAGGCAACAGGGTGGTAGAGGTTTACTATTAGGGGGAGTTCCTGGTGTTATGCCTGGTAAGGTGATGATTCTAGGGGGTGGGGTTGTTGGTACAGAAGCAGCTAAAATTGCTGTTGGTTTGGGGGCAAGGGTTCAAATTTTTGATATAAATGTGGAAAGATTAGCTTATCTGGAGACTCTATTTGGTTCTAGAGTTGATTTGTTATACAGTAGTTCTTCTGCTATAGAAGCAGCTATTGTGGATTCCGATCTACTTATAGGGGCAGTTCTAGTTCCTGGTCGTCGTTCTCCAGTTTTAGTAACTAAAAATTTGGTAGCGCAGATGCGTCCTGGTTCTGTGATTATTGATGTAGCTGTGGATCAAGGTGGTTGTGTGGAAACTCTACGTCCAACTTCTCATACAAATCCTACATACGTAGAATCGGGAGTTTTGCATTATGGAGTGCCTAATATGCCTGGAGCAGTTCCCTGGACAGCTACTCAAGCTCTGAATAATAGTACTTTGCCTTATGTATTACAGTTAGCTAATTATGGGAGTGAAGCTTTAGAAAAAAATCCGGCCTTGGCTAAGGGTTTGAATGTTAAAGACCATTTTTTGGTTCATCCTGCTGTCCGAGAAGTATTTCCCGATCTAAGTAATAATTAAGTTTTAAAATCACACATCTTGAACATTAGACATCTCCAAAAATCAAAAATAAAATCAATTATTATCCATAAATTATCAATTATTTCTCCCTGTTCCCTGTTCGCTGTTCCCTCTTTTGAAGGAGATGTCTATTAACAATAGAATCATTGCGGACAAGTTTCAAAAACCTTCAACTTTGTTTGCAGGAGCAAGGTAGCCCATCAAAATAGGGTCTAGTTTCGATAACTTCGGATTATGTCCAATTATCTCTTTCCAGAAGAGACGTTTGAAGGAGCTATCTATGGTTTGCTGATTAAATATCAAAGTCTTTATAGATAAAGGTAAGTGCTTTAGATCGTGAAAAAGTACCTGATTTTCGCCTAAGAAGACTCAAAAAGTGAGTATTTTGGCATATAGTTGGGCAGAGTTGGCAAGGGATAATTTTTCCGAGTACCTCCTCTACAACTCCCTCCAAATCTTGAGTTTTAGCTACTCCCTACTCCCTGCCTTAGCAAAAAGACTTATTCAGCAAACCCTATCTAGACGGATCATGTCCAGACTTCCTGCATCACCCGGTACATGTTGCCTCCCAGGAACTTACCGCAATCGACCTCTGAGTAGCCGTTCTCTAGCATCTTGTCTACTAGCGCAGCTACGATCTGATACGGTGCTGGTGTGGGCACTCCCTTTGCCCCCATGGCCGCGCTGTAGCCACCATCGGGGAATATCTCCTGACCTTCTGGGGTCTGAATGAGTGTAGCTGAAATATTGGTGTTTGGAACGTAGTCCGTTCCGAAGCCGACATGGTCAATTCCTACCAGGTTTACTATATAGTCGATATGGCGGAATAGTATATCAGTGGTCACGATATCCGGATTGGACAAGTCCACAAAGGCACCAACCGCGTTGATGGAGCAAACTCCGCCACTCTGGGCGATCGCCTTGATTACCGCGTCCGAATGGCTGCGTTGGTAGTCGGCGATGGCTTTAGCCACTGAATGGGAAGATACCACAGGTTGACGGCTGCGCTCGATAGCATCAAGAGAGGTGCGCTCACCAGTATGGCTGACATCCACGATCATTCCGTAGCGATTGTAGCTGTCGATTAACTTTTTACCATAGGCGGTGAGAGGACCGTTGGCCTCCTCGAAGCAACCATCACCTACAGCATTGCGCTGGTTGTAGGCCAGCAGGCAGTAACCATAGCCCATCTGCCGCCAGACACCAACCATATCAATGTCACCGTTGAAAAGAGCGGTGCCCTGGTGAGTGAAAAAGATCCCTAGCTTCTTCTCCTCGATCGCCTCGTCGATGTCCTTTGTCGTGCGCACGATTTTGTATTTGTCGGGACGTTCATATATCTTGTTGAGGTAGAACATCAGCGACCTCATGATCCCTGCAACAGATGAATCCAATGAATCCGCCGATGGGCACGCCGCGATCACCTTGATACCGGCGACTATTAAGCGGTCCATCTCATCATGGAATTCAGGGGCTTCCGGACTAGACCATTGATCGGGCCAGATGCCGGAGAACAGGGTTTCCATGGTCATGGATGAGTGCACAATCTCCTTGGCCCGGTTAGAGGCGGGGTATTTATGCGTTCGCTGGGGTATATTCGAGTAATCCTTAATCTCGGGCGTGCCTCGCACAGTAGAATAGGTCGGCACCAAGTCAGAAGCGTGTGCTACACCAAAAACCTTACTCATTATCGCTTCGGCTGCGAAGCCACAGCTTACCAGTCCGACTTGCTGGAAAAAAAATCGGCGGGCGGGGTTCTCGACTGGGGAGGCATCTCCCTCACTGACATGGCCTAATTCAGAAAGGGCTGACTCCATCATTGCGCTATCTTTTTCAGTAGTGTTATCTTTTGGTTCCATAATCGATTGTTTCATCTCTAAGTGTTTGATGTTGCCTAACTGTAATTCAAATTGACACTCTGAGCGTTAAATCTCGCGATTATAATGGGAGTCCTCTTTCAACATTTATGATGGAATTTGATGTCGCTTATCATCAAAAATTTATTTATTCAAATAGTGTAGGAAAAAGTGTTAAGCTTTATAAACTAAAAAAACCATTTACTGCCACTGAAATAACCATTTATACAGTTAAAGTTAACGGTGAAATAAGACTTACACACGCCTAATTTGTGTGCAGTTAAAATGCTCTGCAAGATTTTAGACTAATGTTTATATTATACCAAATTCACCAAACAACGTAAATAGGTAAAAATAAATGAGAATATTCTCAATAATCATCATTTGATTAATTTTTGTAACAATTGAAAAGATTAAAAATTACAAAGATAATTTTTAAAAATCATAAGTTTGAGTTATGAAAAGTATGGTAGTAAAAAAACTTCATTTAAAGTGATTGACAAATTGGAGTAGATCGGCAAAAATAAAAAATTGTGATTTAGCGGAACTGGCGGAATTGGTAGACGCGCTAGATTCAGGTTCTAGTGTTCGCAAGGACTTCCGGGTTCAAGTCCCGGGTTCCGCATTATCTAGTGTCGCTACGGGGAAGTTAAAAGTCAAAATTCAAAAGTCAAAAGTATTGATTGGTAAGGCTTTTAGAATTTTGTAAGTGGCTAGTTATTTCTGCCATCCTGCACTAGGTATATGCAGCATTTGTTGATTAGTTATCAAAATCTCATGGTTAGGAAAATCACAATATCCTGCTCGTGTTTCACCGTAAGCATTCAGTAGTCAGCTAGCCTCCTATGGTCGGAACTATGTTAACAGCTATCAGCTTTATTACCTTTAGTGAACAATTTAAGCTCGTTGTTCTTGTGCTTCAATTCTTTGTTTAAAATTGTAGTAGAAGTTAAGCAAATACTTGGTTAATTCATTAAAAAATTGTTTGCGCAGTATGACCTAGAAAGAGCTGACCTCTAATAGCTGTTTGCGCAGCATTCCGCAGGAAATGCTTACGTTTCACCCTTCAAATAAAATAAGTAATACTAGATAAAAAATAAATTATAAGTAGTGCTGACCAGTGTACAAAATCCTTTAGTAAAGGAAATCCGTAAGCTTCATCAATCTAAAGGAAGAAAGGAGAAGCAATTATTTTTATTAGAAGGAACTCATATCTTAGAAGAAGCTTGCTACAAAAGTTATCCTCTTTTAACTGTATGTTGTACGCCTGAATGGCAAGAAAGACATCAATTTTTGTGGGAATTATTATCTCAAAAAGCTCAAAGGATAGAATTAGTAAGTGAAAGAGTTTTGAAGTCTCTTACTACTACAGTTAATCCTGATGGGGTAATAGCTATAGCACCGCAAAAGTCAACAAATTCTGTCAAGATTGCTAGCTTGGGAATTGCTTTGGAAAAATTGCAAGACCCTGGTAACTTTGGTACTATCATCAGGACAGCTACAGCAACAAATGTAGATGGTTTGTGGTTAAGTGCAGATAGTGTAGACTTATATCATCCTAAAGTAGTTAGAGCTTCAGCAGGGGTATGGTTTAAGTTACCTATGGCAATTTCTGAAAATTTAAAGGCCGAGGTATTAAAGTTACAAAATCAAGGTTTGCAAATTGTAGCAACAGTACCAAACTCAACTATAAATTATTGGCAAATTGACTTACGAAAACCTACACTAATAATCTTAGGAAATGAGGGGTCTGGTATTTCACAAGATTTACTTGAGTTGGCTGATTATTCTGTCAAGATTCCTTTGGATAATGAAGTGGAATCTTTGAACGTTGCTGTCTGTACAGCTATAATTTTGTATGAAGTTCAACGTCAACGTCAATCTCAATCAAATTAATTAAATTATGCACCTATCCCAATAATAAAATTTTTGCTAAAAACCCTAAATATTTTGATAGTTAAAAACGAAAAATTAAGCTTTTCAAACACATTTAACTTGAAAAAATAAGCTTGTGAAAATAAAAATAGTGGGATAAGTTATTGTATTACTCTGAATCAGGTTCCGATAATGGTTGGCTTTGATGATTTGTCTCCATATATTTGTCTATATCAGCGATCGCTTCCTCTAACTCTGATAAACTAAATTTTTGATTGGACTCTTCAGTATCTTGAAGAGGGGAATTAGACTTTTCATGGTTGGGTTCCTGAAGAGAGTTATCCAATTGTTTCTCAAAGCTCTCAACAAATGTTTTTGCAGCCTGACTACGAATATCTTTTTGATCCATATTAATTTCTGTCCTTGTTATCTTCTTGTTAACAGTTCAATTTATTTTTATATAAATTATAGGCATACAAACAGCAGGAGTCTAGTGCCGCTACGCGGAAGTTAAAAGTCAAAAGTTAAAAGTCAAAAGTATTGCTTAGTAAGGCTTTTAGGATTTTGTAACTGGTCAGTTATTTCCACCATCCTGCACTAGATATTTTATTTCTAGATATCTTCCCGGAGCAAAAGTTAAATCTGCTCTATATTATTAATTAATAGCTAATATTTTGATGATTTGGGGCTTTTTATTTTTTTTATAGAGCGATCAGATTATTAATTTTGACTACCTTTGTTGAGCTTTTAAATTTGCTCTACAATCAATGAATATTTTAAGCTATTTTTAGCCATTTATCATTCAAAATGTATCTAAAGTAAGTTTATATAAACTCTTTTTAATCAAATAAAATCATTATCTAAATAGTAATATAAACTGAATACTTATAGATTTCAGTATTTTATCTGCAATAATGATATTTGTTTTTTTAGTCTTATTATATCATAAACATATAACTAAGAAAGAATTGGTTAGGACGTAGACTAATAACGAATCTTAGACTAGAAAATGTTTTTCCAACTGTTCCCTGTTCCCTGCTATAAAAGTTTTGTTTGTCGCAGCAAAAAAAAAGACTAAGCGAAGTAATGTCTGTATGCAAGGCTAGCTCATACAGACACGAATGAATAGTTTCCCAATATGGATTATGTACTTAATTTTCTCGCTCCTTGTGCTTTCAACTTAATTATTGCAGTTTATTTTGGTCAAGAATTAAGTTAATCTGTAATCTAGAGCAAATTAAGTTAAAACAAATCTCAAATCAAATATTTAGCTACGTCCCTAAAATCTCAAATATGATAGTTTTTGCAAACATACAAACAGGTTTTAAAAACAACAGATGACTCAAGAATTTGATTACGACTTAATAATTATCGGCGCAGGTGTTGGTGGACATGGTGCGGCATTACACGCCACAAGTTGTGGCCTAAAAACAGCTATTGTAGAAGCAGCGGAAATGGGTGGGACTTGTGTTAACCGAGGTTGTATACCATCCAAGGCGCTTCTGGCAGCATCTGGTAAAGTTCGAGAGTTACGGGATACTCACCATTTAAAAACTCTGGGTATTCAATTAGATAATGTAGCTTACGACCGACAAGTTATAGCTTCTCATGCTAGTAACATTGTTGACAAAATTAGAGGTGACATGACCAACAGTCTGAAACGTCTAGGTATAGATTTGATTAAAGGCTGGGGGCAAATGGCAGGTCAACAAAAAGTTATGGTCAAGACAGATAAGGGAGAAGAATACTTTACTGCTAAAGATATTATACTTGCCCCTGGCTCTATTCCATTTGTTCCTCCTGGAATAGAATTAGATGGTAAAACAGTTTTTACCAGTGATGATGCTTTGAAACTAGATTGGTTACCACCCTGGGTAGCAATTGTTGGTAGTGGTTATATTGGACTGGAGTTTTCTGATATCTATACTGCCCTTGGTTCTGAAATTACAATGATTGAGGCATTAGATAGATTAATGCCTACTTTCGACGAAGATATAGCAAAAATTGCACAAAGAGTTCTAATTCAATCCAGAGATATTGAAACTAAAGTGGGTAAGTTGGCGATTAAGGTAACTCCTGGATCTCCGGTAATTATTGAACTAGCTGATGCTAAAACTAAGGAAGTAGAAGAGGTTCTGGAAGTAGATGCTTGTTTAGTTGCTACAGGTCGCATTCCCTACACAAAAAATTTGGGACTAGATTATGTCGGTGTAGAGACTGACCGCCGAGGTTTTATTCCGGTGGATAATAAAATGGCTGTTTTGTCAAGTGGTGAACCAGTACCTAATTTATGGGCGATCGGTGATGCTACTGGAAAAATGATGTTAGCTCATACAGCTTCAGCTCAAGGTATAACAGTGGTAGAAAATATTTGTGGGCGTAATAGGGATGTAGATTATCTTAGTATTCCGGCGGCTGCTTTTACTCATCCAGAAATTAGCTATGTTGGTATGACTGAAACAGCAGCTAAGGATTTAGGTAAAGATCAAGGATTTGAAGTAGGCAGTGTAAAAACTTATTTTAAGGGTAATTCAAAAGCAATTGCTGAAGGAGAAACAGATGGTATTGCTAAAGTCATTTATCGTCAAGATACAGGAGAATTATTAGGAGTACATATTATTGGCCTTCATGCATCCGATTTAATTCAAGAAGCAGCAAATGCTATGGCTCAAAAGCAATCTGTTAATCAGTTATCTTTTAATGTACATACTCATCCTACTTTGTCAGAGGTTTTGGATGAGGCATTTAAACGAGCAACTGTTAGTTAGATCAGGGAACAGGGAACAGGAAATAGTGGTGCGACCCCGCGTCGGCGTCAGTCGCAAGCGGTCAGACCCCGCGTGGGCATCAGACCCAAGGGAATGCTGACTCCTGTGAGGGAATGGGCACTCCTGTGAGGGAACAGTAGGAAAAATATTTCCCTGTCTTACGGTTTATCATCAGCATAAATCCTAACCAACTCGTTCTTTGCTATGGTTATTAATTTCAAGAAAATTGTTATATTTAGTCTCCATAACTGATATAGCAATTTAGTATTCAGTCATCATTTTTTGGTTTCTCAGAATTTAATTTTGCTTTGAAAATTACTAACTGTAACTTCAGCAAATTAAGAAGTGCTATACTACCGAATCTTGAAAATCTGAAGACTACAAAAAGAATCATTATTAAAGATAGGGTAGTCCTAAAGATGTAAGGATATCGGTTAGTATATTTCTTGAATTTTCAGGAATTAAGCTTCAAAATTTATCTTTGATTTTGCGGGTTTAATACCCCACCGTCAACGAAGGGTCAATTTATTGTCACGCTTAGAAAAATTGTATCCTTTGAAATCTCGTACATTTTGCTAGAATTAGTTAAGGACTCGTGTAAAAATAACCCGAACGGTTTTTTTGATGGAAGCTATATTTGACGATTTATCCTAGATAAAATTTGTACAACTTATTTTTACATGGCTCCTAACCAAAAATATAGAGTTGTAAGTATTCTATGATGACAAAGAATTAGCCCTACACCGTCAATGGGGGTGCTTAAAATTGTTTGAGGTGATCAGACAGGAAGTGGCAAGTAGTTGACTATCCATAAGCAATTAGACCTTCTGCCTTCTTCAATACTTATTTAACACTACCAAAAATAGGAAATTATCAAGAAAAAAAAATGCAAATTCGTCGCCGACCGCCAACTTCAGCAGTAGAAATGGGTAGTTTACGCTATGAAGTTGCTTTGCCAAATTCAAAACCTCAAAATATTCTGGAAGAAATTGTTTGGTATAAAGAAAAAGAGGTAGATTCTCTGCGGGATAAACAACCATTAATTGAGTTAAAAAAGAAAATTAACTCAATGTCTGCTCCTCTGGATTTTTTAGCTACTCTATCAACAGGAAAAACTCGACCTGCTGTAATTGCTGAAGTTAAAAAAGCCTCTCCTAGTAAAGGGATAATTAGAGAAGATTTTGAACCAGTTACTATAGCTAAAGCGTATCAACAAAATGGTGCAACTTGTATTTCAGTTTTGACGGATAAAAAATTCTTTCAAGGTAGCTTTGAATATTTGTCAAATATTAGGAAAAATGTTGACTTACCACTACTGTGTAAAGACTTTCTAATTTATCCATATCAAATATATCTTGCTCGTTTATATGGAGCTGATGCTGTACTACTAATTGCGGCAATTTTATCAGACCAAGATTTAAAATATTTTATCAAGATAGTTAATGCTTTAGGAATGACTGCTTTAGTTGAAGTTCATAGTTTAACAGAGTTAGACCGGGTATTGACAATAGAAGGAGTTAAGTTGGTCGGTATAAATAATCGCAACTTAGCAGATTTTTCAGTAGATTTACAAGTTGTTTGTAAATTAATGGAAGCTAGGAAGAAGGAGTTAGAAAAACTTGGAATTTTGGTAGTAAGTGAATCAGGAATACATGGATATCAAGATGTAAATATTGTTAAAAATGCTGGTGTGGATGCTGTTTTAATAGGTGAGTCTCTGATGAAAAAAGCAGACCCAGGTGCAGCATTGCTACAGTTATTTACCTAATAATTAAGGGGTAAAGTTTTCCTTTACTGTACAAAAGTTTGTCGGTCTACAAGGAGAGAAAAGAAAAAAAATATTTTAGTCAATTCTATAATTTTAAGGAGAAGTTATTGTTCATTATTAATTGTTAATTGTTGAAAGAGTATAGTAGTCGAAGCAAAAGTTAGGACATATCAAAAACTTAAAACTTAGACAACACAAAATTTTTACTCTTCCTTCTTTTACTCTTCCTTCTTTCTTCCTTCTGCTATAACAGGTTAACTCAAACTTTTAAAAATATAGGCTTTTAGATTTAGATTAGATATTGACAATTTTTCAGATAAAAGCTGTAGACGATAGAATTATCAAAAAAATTACTGAATAATTAAATTTTCAACCCTCTCCTTGAAACTCGAAAGGAGAAAAAAATATTTTATTCAGTGCTCTTGTTTTAAAAAGGGTTTCCTGACGGAATCCTCCACAAACAGCAATTCAGCACTCAGCATTTTCCAAAAGGAATGCTCCGCAAACAGCAAGTAATTTATATAGCTTTACTAAATAGGTTTTAAACAAATGTTAGTTATCGAAATACTGATGGTTACTTCTCTTGATATGTAGCTAATGTTCATATTCTATCTAGTGCAGAATGGCAGAAATAACTAACCAGTTACAAAATCCTAAAAGCCTTACCAATCAAAAATGATTGACTTTTGAATTTTGACTTCCGCGTAGCAGCACTAGGATAGCTATAGTGATTTATGTTCATATTAATTATCTTTTAACTTATGGGTTTAATATCCTAGCTTTACCCACGGTGTCTACAATTATTTGGGGTTTTAATTCCCATAACTTTTTTTGTTCCTTCTTCAAGAATAATTACTAATGCAGTATTTCTCTGATTTCTATTTGTTGTTCAAGTTCCCACATAGCATAATCAATCAATCTGTAAACCGTTAGAAATAAAACTATGGAAGCAATACCAGTTCCCTCCCGTATTCATTATGAATTGCTACTTCAGTTATTAGAAAAAAAGACAATTTTAGCAGTAGAGTATAATACAAAACAGCACGAAAAAGCACGGGAACTTATTGTAACTGTGAGAAAAGCTTTAGCACTACAAAAACAATTTGAAGAAAGTTGCAAGCAAGCAAATTTACCAATTGAACATCAATGGTCTCTCAATGAAGAAAAATAAATATTGCAGCGTATTAGGTGGTTTATGAAGCACTCTCAGGAGAAGGGAGAAGGGGGTAGGGATTAGGGAGTAGAGAATAAGAAAGAATAATGCACTTAATTTGGTGCATTTTGATCGGAGATACTTAAAAAGAACTTCTCTAATTTATTTTAGATAGTTACAGCGTATTTCATATTACCAAGGTACACAAGTCGCGGGCAAGATGCCCGCACTACAAACACTTTACCATTCTTATGTGTACCTCATTTACCTGAAATCTGCTGTATGTCTATTATTTTTACCTTTTTTTATTAAAACTCTTGCATTAGTAATGATTAAGGGAAGTTAATAAAGTTAGTATTTCGGCAATAATTTGTGAAATTATTCAAAATTATTACTTTAATAACCAAAACTTTGTGATTAGTTTTAAGTTCTAAATTTTACCAAATAACCAAATAAATAGTTGCTTTAATCATTGAATTATCCGTTAATATCTTAAATGTAAATTCTATAGAAAGAAAAATCAAAAAATTCTTCAAAAAAAATAATTAAAATTAAATAACTCCCAAAATAACTAAAACTTTCTTAGGTGGGAATCTTAAAGAAAAAATAAGTTTTTTTCAATGAAATGCTTCTCAATCAATAAACATATAAACTAACTCAAGTAACACAAAATAAAGAAATAGAAAGAATGAATGACAAACTAATGTTAATGATTCCCGGACCTACTCCAGTACCAGAAACAGCCTTACTGGCTATGGCCAAACATCCAATCGGCCATAGAAGTAGTGACTTTTCCAAAATTATGGCAGAGGTGACAGAAAACCTCAAATGGCTACATCAAACAAAAAATGATGTGCTAATTTTAGCATCTAGTGGAACTGGGGCCATGGAAGCAGGTATCATTAACTTTCTCAGTCCAGGCGATCGCGTATTATGTGGATGTAATGGTAAATTTGGCGATCGCTGGGCAGAAGTAGCTACGGCCTATGGCCTCCAAGTTGAAAAAATTACAGCAGAATGGGGCCAATCTCTGGACTCAGAAAAATTTCGTGAACAACTAGAAGCAGATAAAGATAAAAAAATCAAGGCGGTTATTATTACCCATAGTGAAACTTCTACAGGTGTTCTCAATGACCTAGAAACTATTAATAGTTATGTTAAAGCTCATGGCGAAGCATTAATTATAGTAGATGCCGTCACCAGTATTGGGGCAGTCAATATACCAATAGATGAGTTGGGTCTTGATGTTGTTGCTTCAGGTTCTCAGAAAGGTTATATGATACCCCCTGGTTTAGCTTTTGTATCAGTAGGTGCTAAAGCTTGGAGTGCATATGAAACGGCCAAATTACCACGTTACTATCTTGACTTGGGTAAGTATCGTAAAGATGCAGCTAAAAATACTACACCTTTTACCCCACCAGTAAATTTATTCTTTGCCTTGCAAGCTACACTTAGAATGATGCAGGATGAAGGATTAGAAAATATATTTGCTCGCCATCAACGTTTAATGAGTACGACTCGTGCAGCAGTCAAAGCTTTAGGATTGCCCCTATTTGGGCCAGATGCAGTAGCTAGTCCTGCTATTACGGCAGTTGCTCCTCCACCAGAAGTAGACGCAGAAAAAATACGGACTATTGTAAATAAGCGTTTTGATATTGCTTTAGCTGGTGGACAAAACCACCTGAAAGGGAAAATTTTCCGTATTGGACATTTGGGTTTTGTCAGCGAACGGAATATTCTCACCGCTATCTCTGCATTAGAAGTTGCTTTGCGAGAGTTGGGATATGAAGCTTTTACTCCAGGAGCAGGTGTAGCTACTGCTTCTAGAGTTTTAGCTGAGTCATAATTTAGCATCTAAAATGTTGCAATAGTAGGGGCGGGTTCTACGTTAAATTAATGAGTCTTAACCAATTTAGATGAACCCGCCTCCACCCCAATAATCTAACGCACTAGCTACATATTGAAGAACCGTTATTTTCAACGTTTAATTAGAGATTTTAAGTTTAGTTGTGAACTAGAGTTAAATTGATATTTCTAGTAATTATTCTGGCATTTAGTTAAAATCATAAGTAGTTTCTAGCCAATCAAATATTTTATCCAACTGCTCTAGAGTAACTAAACCATATTGCCATAAAATCATTGGAAAAGCACTAAAGTCTGGTTTACGATCTACTAATGTTGAACTAATACTAGCTCTTTCTGCAACTGCTATAGAAGCTGAAGAAATAGATAAATCATCTTTCAAGAAATGAATAAAGCGAGCATAATTATTTGGTGTCATTTTTCTTTACCTCCTATTTTTCAGACACCATTCTCTTTGTAACTCTTGTTGACAATAGAATATATAGAGTCACATATTTAAGAGAATTATCATGTCAATAAAATTAATATTTTTTTTGGATATTATCGATAGTTATTTACTATCATCAAGCAATAATTTTTCTTGGATATTGCTAGGATATGCCAGTTTTTTATCTGTTTACTAAACTCTGCATTTTTTCAGAAACTTGAGAGTGAAACTAAACTAGATATAGTACTCCTGGACTATACTAAGTTTTGAGAATAGCTTGGTTTGAATCTACATAAGTTGCCTATGCTATTCCGCAAAAGCTAGCTATTAATTTCTAGAAAAATTTAGTGAAATTATCGTTACTCAAAATGTATATACATTCAGGTTGAAAAAAAATTCACTATCTGTCTCAACATTACAGAAGACTTTCTATTGAATTCTCTCTCTAGTCAAAAGATATAAACAGCGCAGACAGAGGTTCCAAGTAGGTAGTTGCCTTTTTTCAAACTATTACTACTTACGAGGCTAAACTTGGTCAAGTCAAATTTTGGCAAAATAACTACGACAAAATAACTACTTTGGTTTGAATATTTGTATGTATTTTAATTCACAATACGAACCATCTCTATATGCATAAATGCGCAAAAATATACAACTAGATTTTCACTCTTAGCACAAAATCTCATTATCCTCACACCAATCAACAGAATTAAATTAAGCAAAGCAAAAATAGACTCTTAGCAAGACAAGTTTTTCTATATCTTCTACACCTTCTTGGTAAAAGTAATACTCATCAAAAGTTAAGCACTATCGATATTGTCAAAATATTTCTCTTACAGCTTGCGAAACTTAATTTATCTTTATTTATTTCCGATGAATAGAATAGCAGTATTACAAACCATGAAAAGCTTAAGAATACATATTCTGAACTTTAGGTGAACAATACTTTGAATCCATCTAAATAATGTCTAGCTTACCAATATAGCAAATTAAAACTTTAGTGTAAATATATAGTAAGTAAAATAATAAAAAGTTTTATTAGGTTTTGTCAAAATAATTCAGAGTTTTGCGACATTTTAGCTTGTTGTACAAAAACTATAGGTCTGGGGAATAGCAAAAAATAAATCATCCAATTTTTGGATTTAATTTGTTTGTTTTGTACCAGAAGGAAAAGGAAAAAACTTTGATTATTGATATTCCGTTATTTTTACTGCGAAGTACTATGTAGACAGCTATTTCATAATTCAAATAAAGGAATGGCAACTGCTATAATTTTTGTTGACATACTACCTTCTTCTCAATTCAACCTAAAACCTAAAACCTACCACCTTCTTCCATGAATGATAATTTCCTCCAATCTCAGTTCTGTCAAATACCTAAATTTTTGTAATCATTATCCGGTCTCCTACTTTCAAACCTAATTCCTTTGCACGTCTTCCCCGAAGTTCAATTACTTGATCGACTAACACATCAGGTCCATAAGTAGGGCAAGGGTCAGCTAAACAAGGAGGGACATTATCAGCGATCGCCTTAACTATGCCAGAATTTATGAATATAATATCAAGAGATATTTGGCAATTTTTCATCCAAAAGCTAACTTTCCGAGGCGGGTTAAAAGAGAATAACATTCCTCGGTCATCAGCAAGTTTAGTCCTGTACATTAAACCTATTGCTTTCTCTTGAGGGGTTTTCGCCACCTCTAAATTAATTATCTGATTAGATATATGAGCTTTTGCCGTAATTGGTAAAATTTGGCCTTGTGGAGATATCTGAGAATCTGATATATTTTGAGCTTGTGCTGGAGTATGAAAAACTTGAACAAATATTATTTGTAGCAAACAGCAAAGCAACAGAAATAAGATGATTCCAGACTTAAGTAAACCAATTTTACGACCCATAATTAATTATTTCTCAGATATTCTATGTATGTTTTATTCTTGAAGAAACAAGAAACAAGAAGGAAAAAGTGGATGGGGACTCAAACCCCAAAAAGCTTGTAAACACCCCAAGTGACGGCGGGGTATTAAACCCAAAAGAAAAAGATAAATAATAATTTTATAGTAATTTTTTTGAGATTTCACTTATTGTGACATTCCTGCCGTTAGATCAAAGATTATAATGGAAAATTCTTGCTTCTGCGATTCTAGGGTTAGGCGAAAAATCAAACAACTTATATTATGTCCGGATAATTAGTGATCAAAAAACTTTCTCTTTCTTCTTCTTTCTTTCCTCCTGACTCGATATTCCCCTTCCTGGGAGGGGTTAGGGGTGGGTTGACTCCTGAGTCGTTTATTTATAACTGTTCAACCGGACATGATATTAAGTTACGCTCCACGACGATTAAATATCTGTTTATAGTTACTTTTGCAGCAGCTATATCACGATTTATTTGATTTCCACAACTACTGCAATTATGTTTTCTATTCCTGCGGAATATTGCGTAAACAGAAAGTTTTTTCTGATTAATATGCCCAAATTTAATATCAAGTCTCATTAATTAGCCATAATAAAAATGTTCTTCTTTTGATAGAGAATATTTTTTCGGTGCGGAATGCGGAGCAAACAAATTTCCCCTACTCCCTACTCCCTACTCCCTAAATTTTTCCGAAGTGGTTATTCAAACAGACATGATATAAGACATTCTTGAGAAATATAATTTTTATCAACTTTAGCAAAATACTTACCTCAATTCCTGCAAATATCAGCCAATATTTCATTAATCCTTTGATTGTTTTCTAACAAGACCTTGCTTACCAAGAATTAAAGACTCTAAGTTTCCCTCAAAACATATCCAATACCACGGACTGTCTGAATTAATCTCTTCTCGCCTTCTCGTTCAATTTTCAGACGTAGATATCTAATATATACCTCAATTACATTAGACTCACCCAAAAAATCATAACCCCAAACATTTTCTAAAATCTGTTCGCGACTCAATACTTCGCGAGGATGCTCCATTAAAAACCTTAATAACTCAAATTCCTTCATAGTCAACTCAATACTACGACCATGACATAAGACCCGTCGAGTAGCCAACTCTAAAATTAAACTCCCAAATCTCAATTGGTCCTTTTCTGCTATAGTAGGTTGTAAATAAAAACGGACTAATTTTAAGAATTCATCACTGCGATAAGGTTTGAGAAAATAGTCATCAGCTCCAGACTCCAGACAAGCAACTCGGTCGTCAATTTGGTCGCGACCCATCAACAATAATATGGGCATATTATTACCCATTTTTCTCAGATGACTGCACAATGATAGTCCAGATTCACCAGCTAACATTCGGTCAATTACAATCAGAGCAGGTTTAATTTCTATTGCCCTGTGAAGACCCGCGGTAGAATTAGTAGCTACAATTGGATGATAGCCTGACTCTTCTAGATCCAAACTCACATATTGGGCGAGAATTTCATCAGTCTCTATTAGTAAGACTGAACGATCTCGATCTATAGTTAAGGTAGTCATAGCAATATGATTTTAATTGTGAGATATTGGAGACTTTTGTTTTAGGTATGGAGGGAATAGGGAATAGGTATGGAGGGAAGAAACGAATATATATGAATAAAATAACTGCTATATTCTATACTTTAAACGAACACCTCAATTCTCACATCTGATTCGGTGATTGCTATATTTCTGTACAAAATTTATGATACTAACACCCTCTCATATAATCCCGGCATATTGAAGTTAATCTAGTGCAGGATGGCGGAAATAACTGACCAGTTACAAAATCGCGCGAACAATTACAAATCAAAAATGATTGACTTTTAAATGCATGACTTTTAACTTCCGCGTAGCGGCACTAGCAGTGAAAATTGTGAAAAATAACCACCAGAATAATTTAAGGTAATTCAACAGAAGTTGGCTTGGCAATGTGCGGTAGTCCCCATCCCAATTTCTCGCGCAGAACATGGAAAAACTCTGGTGGCTTAAGTCGAATGAAACGTGCTTTATAATGTGATTGTTTCACTCGTACTCGGTCCTCTGGCAAGACATAACATCCTCCATTACCATCTACAATCATCATCATACGATTTGGACTAGCAGGAAAAACAGTTACTGGTTCAGTATCAGCAAAAACCAAAGCACGGGATGCTAGAGAATGGGGACAAATAGGTGAAAGCTCCAAAACGGGAACTCCCGGAGTCACAACAGGGCCACCTGCCGATAAAGAATAAGCAGTAGAACCAGTAGGAGTAGAAATAATAATACCGTCTGCCGCAATATCTATAGGAGCGTGCCGACCAATTTGGATTTCAAAATGGCACATACAGGTCATAGGTTCCCGATGTAAAACCATTTCATTTAAACAAAGGGCTTCCCATAATAACTCATTATCTCGGAACAGACGTACTTCTAGCATTGTCCTTTCTTCTACTTCATAGTCTCCTGCTAATACCTGTTCAATAGCTGGATATAACTGATTGACAAAAGTCTCAGTCAAGAAACCCATGTGACCTGTATTGACGGTCAATAGTGGAATATGGCAAGGTGCTACTTGACGAAATGCAGATAAGACTGTACCATCCCCTCCTAGGACCACAGCAAAAGTCATGTCTTTGGTAAAGCCAGAGGGCACTAATTGGTCTATAGAAGTATGACATAAAGGACGTTCTAGGCTGGGATAACCTAAGATTCCTCCCGATCCATTATTGATGTGAATATCATAGCCATAAGCTGTCAGCTTGTCTTTTAACTCATTAGTTATGCGACAAGCTATTGGTTTGGCATCGTTATAAATGATTCCTATTTTTGACACTCGAAAAA
The DNA here is from genome assembly GCF_010692625.1 of Okeania sp. SIO2C2. Lineage (NCBI taxonomy): Bacteria > Bacillati > Cyanobacteriota > Cyanophyceae > Oscillatoriales > Microcoleaceae > Okeania > Okeania sp. SIO2C2. The sequence goes on along the minus strand of NZ_JAAHGM010000022.1, from coordinate 74,709 downwards.
ATCTAGTTCAGGGTGGTTAGAAACTTTAGAAAAAGAAAGGTTTATTCTTGGAAGTTGATTTTCCTAATTTTGCTTGCTCGTACTCTATTTCCTTCAACTTTTTCATAATCCGACTATAGTATTCTTGCAAATAAGATTCTAGTGTGGTTATTTCTTCAGGATTAATGCCAAATACAGGATAAACATCATCCATTGAAGCTGTTAAAGGTTGACTGTTGGCTAATACTTCTGCAAAAGCTAGTCTATCCGAGACATTCCAACCCCATTGAAATGACCTAGTAAGCTGACGAAATATACGCAATAGGTTAATATTTGTACGAGTTACTTTTGCTTTTTCTCCAGACAGTCTTTCACACATCCGAATAATTTCACTAGCATCCCAAGCACGGGGACCTACTATGGGAAAGCTTTGATTTTCTGTTTCGGGAACTGAAATACTACGGACAGCAAACTTAGCAATATCTTGAGTATCCATATATGCAATGGCTGTTCCTTGACCGGGAACCCAAACTGCTTGCTTATCTAAAATTGGCACTGCATACTGGCCAATCAATCCCTGTAAAAAACCACAAGGTTTTAAGATGGTGTATTTTAAGCCAGATTCAGCAATAAACAGTTCTGTACATCGCTTAATTTCTAGGAGAGGGACTTGGGGATATTTCTCTGCATTTAAAAAGGAGAAAAATATGAAACGTTCTATACCTTTAGCCACTAGAGCTTGAATCAGTGATACTTTTCCTTCCCAGTCTACCTGTTTAATACTCAGAGAGTCTGTTGGTCTCGCAGTTGCAGCATCAATCACTGCATCAACTCCTTCCAAAGCTGGTAGTAGAGTTTTAGGCTTGCAGAGATTTCCTCCTATTAGTTCAGCCCCCCACTCTTTTAAAAAAGATGCTCTACTGTAGCTTCTGATTAAGCAGCTTACTTCATAACCTTCGTTTAGGGCACAACGCACTATTTGTCTACCAAGAGTACCAGTAGCCCCGACGATTAATAGTTTCATAAACAGTTTTTTAATTATATTAAAGATTCTTTATCACTCTATCAAACTTCTCTCATTTTTTTACAAAACTTAATATTTTGAGTTAAATATATTTGAGTTTATATTTTTAATCTGTTAAATCTACCATAAAATTTATAAAAAGTAAATTCTTACGGTTTTTCATCATCGACGGTATGGGGCGCTTTTGTAGTCCCAAAGGAGGGTGCAGCTCTGGCGTGAAGTTTGCAGCGTAGGGTCAGACCAGACCCTGTACTCCCCACACAGAGCACACTCCCCCTATACTTTTAAATTAAATAAACAGATAAATAGACCCCAAATGGGTTCTATATGTCTTTTTTATGTGGACTATTTGCGCTGACTGCTAGTAGCTGATAGCTGACAGCTAGTTAAATTATTCGCCTCCTTGTAATTTAAGTAATAGGAAACCTCCTGCTAAACCAATCAGAATTACAGAAAAAGACAAAATAGCTGCATTGAAAATCTCGCCACTCATATTCTTAAAATACTCCTAGTAATTTGTGATATATATTTTAAGACATTTTGACTTCTTCCCAAACTAAAGTCATATACCAAGCGTGAAAAAAGAATGCTACAAAAAGGTAGATATTCATCGGATATGCTTAAAAATAGCTGCTCCAGTTCATTTAAGATAGTTATCCCTATCTTTTTTCCCTTTTTTTCAATATTTACCCCAACTTCGGTCTTCCCTCTTCCTTCTTTCGTACGGACGTTGCATAAGGGCGTCCCTACCATTTGTAACAAACATTTATCACGCTTGGTAATACAGTAGTTTCCGCGCGTTATGAGCTACATATCTTCACCGCTTGAGGGAGTAGACTGTTTTTCATGTTAATTTTGATACTACAAATTGAAGTGCGGAATGTGGGGTAGAACAATATTGGGACAATTCTTACTCCTACCTCTTCTAAATTCCCATTTCTCCTGTACGGGCGATTTCCTACGGAATGCTCGTAATTACGCGAATTGCCCCTACTAAAAGACTTTTTCAGCAAACCCCAATTATTAATTATTAATTATTCATTATTCGGTAAGTATTCTTCAATGCAATAAATATGAAAATACCAGGAACAGAAATAGAAAATACAAATCCTCGTCTAGCATTGACAATTGGAGATCCTGGGGGCATAGGACCAGAAATAATTCTTAAGGCTTTAGCAGACCCTACTGTTACAGAAAATTGTGACTTGACAATTATAGGCAGTCATCGCATTTTGCAACAAACCTATCAAAAACTATCTCAACTCTCGCAAAAAACTGAATCGCAACAATTACTTGTCAAATGGGAAAATTTAAAAATTTTAGATGTAGAGTTTAATGGAAAATTAGAAAATATATTTCCCGGCAAAGGTAATGCTGTGAGTGGGGAAGCTAGCTTTTGTTTCATGGAAACAGCCATTGCTAAGACTTTAGCTGGAAAATTTCAAGGTATTGTCACTGCTCCTATTTCCAAAACTTGCTGGCAGATGGCTGGTCATAAATACCCTGGTCAAACTGAACTTTTAGCAGAAAAAGCAGGTGTTAAAAAATTTGGGATGTTATTTTTTGCGCGATCGCCCCACAGTAATTTTGTACTCCGCTCTCTTTTAGCAACCACACATATACCATTATGTCAAGTCCCAAAAGCTTTAACGCCAGAGTTGCTGAGTTGGAAATTAGAGTTACTAATAGAAAGTTTACAAAAAGATTTTGGGATTTCTCGGCCAAAAATTGCTGTTGCTGGTTTAAACCCTCACAGTGGAGAAAATGGACAATTAGGAACAGAAGAGCAAGATTGGCTTATCCCTTGGTTGGACAAACAACACGATCGCCGACCGGACATAGAGTTAGATGGGCCAATGCCACCGGATACTATGTGGGTAAAACCAGGTCAAGCTTGGCTAGGTTTACCAGCTAAAACTTATGATGCTTATTTGGCGTTATATCATGACCAAGGCTTAATTCCAGTTAAACTAATGGCTTTTGATTTAGCAGTGAATACTACCATTGGTTTACCATTTGTTCGTACCTCTCCTGACCATGGTACAGCTTTTGATATTGCGGGTCAGGGTATTGCTGATGCGACGAGTATGAAAGCAGCAATAAAGTTGGCTAAAGAATTGATATTACAAAGAAGTTATTCATAGAATTGTTTCTGCAATAGTTGACTAAGTGAATCTACAATCTAAAATATACAAATAGGAGGTACAAAAAAGCTGACAAATTTGATTGTCAAGCAAATATACCTACTAATATCATTTTATTTAGCTCTCAGGGGCGATAATAAAAAATTCTTACCCCAAAATAAGCCTATTAAGGTATGAATTTATAAACAATAAAAGTAAGCATTCAGTTATTAGCATTTCCTACGGAATGCTCCGCAAACAGTAATCAGCTTTTAAACTTATGCAAGTAATAACTGAGGTTAGGTTATAGCCAATTTCATTAATGAATTTTAATTCTCATTGGTGGATAATTCCTTTCTAGTTATGATAATGAGTTAATAACAAATAGCTGATAGCTGATAGCTGATGGCTGACTGCTGAATGCTTACCAATAAAATGGTAAAAAAATCAAAATTTATTTAAGAAACCTTTGAAAACTATATCCTTTACTATCCAGGGAAAAATGGATTATGAAACTTTAGGAAAAGCAGGAGGAATTAGCACAACTCCTGGCACACCACAATGGGCACTTGCTATTAAGTTAAAACTACAATCTGTTCTGAAAAAAGATGTAGTTGTTAATGGGGAACAATTAAAGGCATGGCGTGAATTAATGAAACAGCCAGCTGCTTATCAACAATTACTTGATGAGCAAGGAAAACCATTTAATAGCTATGAAGAATTATGTCGTGCTCAACCACCTTATGGATTAGGTTGTGAAGCTAAAGAAATTGAAGAATTAATTAGCAGGTTAGAATCAACTGGAATAAAAACAGTTGAGACACCGGAAGACACGGTCAAAGATTTAGGAAATCCATCAAATTATTTTCATAAATTCTCTAAACTTGTGGAAGCTTGCCCGGATAATCAAGCTTTAAATGCACCGAAAATAGGAGAGATTTTGGATTATGCTCATAGCACTGCTCAATTATGGAGAAAACGATGGGAACATTTAGGATGGTTAGAACAATCAAAAAGTAGTGGGAGAGGTTTTTATCAAATTACTGAATCAGGAAAAAATGCGGTTAAAAATTGGTTAGAGCAACAGCCAGAAGGTAAGTTGAATCAAGAACTTTGGGTAGTAGTTCCTAAAAATCCTCAAAAGGCTGCAGAAAAATTGATTAAGTCGTTTAAAGGTGAAGATTTAAGAGAGATTTACAAACTAATTGGAGAGTCTTTTAGTCAAGAATTAACTGTATTTCATTCAGATTCAGATATGAAAAAAAATTAGTCTTTAGTTATTACCAGATTACCTAATCTATCAATGTCAGGGTTAACAGCATAAATTAAGAGTTTAATTTTTTTTATCCTTCAAGGTAATTTAATTATGAAAAAATAAAAGGTTGTTTTTGAGGATATTATTAATGTTAAAAGTAGTCCTGAACTCTATGGAATAAGTAAATTATTGAATCAATGAAAATAGGAGTTTTTATTCTGAGTAAATGCTCCTCATAAAATAGCTATTGGGATTACTTTTAACGGGGGTATTTTGAGTGAAATAAATTGTGTCATACTTGAATCAAAATTTAACTTATCCGAAAATTAATAAATAAGTAATAAACAGCCTCTACTCCCATTAAAAATTTAGGTATATTGGTAGTTTAAATTTTGTAGAGATACTCTATTCTAAGTTGTTATTTAAGTTATCAGTTAGCCTCCTGCTCCCTCTACTAATTTTTCTTCTTCTTTCTTTCCTCCTGACTCCTGACTCCTAAATAATTAAGATTAATATCATACACTAATTCACCAACGCCATAAATTTTATAAGAGGAACTAATGACAGAGCTTTCCACTGAACAATTGCTTTATTTGCTTTACACATTTGCTTATTCAACAGAAGGAACTGTTACTAGAAGTACAGTTAGGAATCATTTATCTAAAAAACGCCGCCCCAATGCAAAACAGGTTTGTGAGAGTTTATGTGAGCTGAAGTTATTGGAGTCTCCTAAACGAGGGAGAATTAAAGTTACTGAGATGGGAATGAAAGCTCTAGTTCTTAATCTTCAAACAACGGAGTATAAATTTAGGTCTAACAAAGGACCTAAAATTTTAAATGCTTTAATGGCTTGTTTAAAATTAACAGCAAAATATAATCAGATAAATTATCAAAATGAGGATATGGATTTTGAGACTTTTGTAGATAAGTTTAAAAAGCTTTACCTTGAAGAAAGGAGGCGTCAAGAATTGGAAGGTGTTGTGGCTATTCGTAGTAAAGAAATTTGCCAAAAGTTTAGGCAAAATCATCATATTTCTGAATTGCTACTAGAAAAATATTTTGAGCAATTGAAATCTGATGGTTTAGTATTTGCGGTACAAGAAAACAATAAAGAATTAATTCAATGGGTGAACTAAATTATGCCGGAAGATGCAGGAAAAAAAAGATATATTAGAAAGTTTTTACAGCAAATTCAACCAGGAGAAGGTTATGTGGAAAATATTTGGGTTGAACGTGATGTAAGATTACCGGGAAAAGAAGGTGAAGGTTATACTACAGCTAAAAGTTTATCTGGCAACTCTTCAATATCAAATATAACAGAACTGCTTTTAGACGATCTTAAACATACTTTTGACGACAAGTTTTTTACATTTAGATTTGTAGCGGCACTTCTTGGTAGTGGTAAAACTTCTCTATTAACTTATTTGCATGAATTAACAACAACTCAGTCAAATTATGAAAAACATTCTGTAGTTATTCAGTTTCCTCTTTCTGATTTACGGACAGTTGGTAGTAGTCATAATTTCAGTATTAAACTTTATTGTTATATTTTAGGAGATACTTTTTGGCAGTTAATACATAATCAAAAATTATTGCCAGAGGTGAAAGAAGTTGCGAAAAATATTCTTGAAGAATTTGATGCCGGGTCATTATTAAATACAGGAACTAGAGAAGAGATAAAATTAAATCCTTTCCGTTCAAAATTTAGTAAATTTTTCGCTACAAGTGAAGTAAATTTTGTCGAATTATTTTTTGATGTGATATCCCAAGTCACAAAAGTAGACTCCAGATTTACTTTTGTCTATCTAACAGATGAGTTAGATTCATTAGAAAAATTTCCACAAGATATAGAAGAAACTAGAGTGATTTTTAGAGCATTACTAAAGCAAGCTGTTCAGAAATTTGGAAGAAGTATTCCTCTACTAATTTATTTGGTGGGTACATCAGATAATGTAAGTTCTTTAATTGAAGGAGATCCTGTATTAAAAAGCTTGGTCAAAGAATCGGTTATCAATCTGAGTTCAGGTTCTAATCAAGAATTTATGATGATTAAACAAGAGATAGATGAAAGAATTAAAGGAGCATACAAAGGATATAAAAATTTTAATAGTGCTTGGCAAGAAATTCAAAATATACCCTGGAAACCCGCTACAAATTTCCGAGAATTTTGTCAATATTATTCAGGAAAAGTTCTAGAAATACATGAAAGATATTTTTCCGAAGCAGAAGAGCAAAAATTTGAAGGTGATGCTCGTGAATTAGTAAAAGCAGAATGTCAAAAAAGGTGGGAGAAATATTTAAAGCAAAAAGCATATACATTATCAGTAGTTGAAACTACAAAAGAACTTCAAGGCAAAAAAACAGGACAAAAGCATGCCTTAGATTGTTATGTAGAATTGCTTGATAATAATAGAGTAATAGCTAGAACTTTTGGTGAAGCTAAAAATTATAAATTGATTATTGAACACTTGGATGATTTTAGTCAATGGTTAGATGATTTAGGATTTAATCCATACCCTTCAGAAAATACTCCTCCGGACTTAGCTTTTATGATTGCTCCTTCATGTCCAGAACGTCTTAAAAGAAAGCTAGAGTTACAAAATATTGAATTTATTCAAGTAGATAAGGTTATTGATAAAAAATCAAGTAAATTACCAAATTCAACAAGTTCAACTATAGAGAAAATTATTGAAACAAAATCAACTTCATCCTCACATTCGACAAGCTCAACTGCTGTTAATATCAATACAGCGAACGAAGCAAAATTAATAATTGCTTTTAAAAGAACAAGTGTTAAGAACAAAACTATTCAAAAGCTGCTAAATAATAGAAAAAGTAATCCTTACAAAGACTTAAATCATCTGGTATCGGATCTTAAGTTTAGCGATAATGTAAAAGCTAAACTTCAAATTAAACTCGATAATGAAGAAATTAGTTTTTCTGATTGAAGTAACAAAAGTCAAAGAGATACTTGCCATGGAATAAATCATTTATATCTCTCCACCCTTCCACCACTGAAAATTTTCTAGGCAACTCTATAAATTATCCGAAAAATTCAACAATATTGAGATTTTACTGATGTGGGAATGACCAAAGTCAAAGAGATATTTGCCATGGAATAAATCATTTCCCTCTCTCCACCCTTCCACCACTGAAAATTTTCTAGGCAACTCTATAAATTATCCGAAAAATTCAACAATATTGAGATTTTACTGATGTGGGAATGACCAAAGTCAAAGAGATATTTGCCATGGAATAAATCATTTCCCTCTCTCCACCCTTCCACCACTGAAAATTTTCTAGGCA
>NZ_JAAHGM010000022.1:42665-67012 GCF_010692625.1 Okeania sp. SIO2C2 | reverse complement strand
TTATCCGAAAAATTCAACAATATTGAGATTTTACTGATGTGGGAATGACCAAAGTCAAAGAGATATTTGCCATGGAATAAATCATTTCCCTCTCTCCACCCTTCCACCACTGAAAATTTTCTAGGCACCTCTATAACTTATCCAAAAAATTCAACAATATTGAGATTTTACTGATGTGGGAATGAGAAAAATCCAAGAAATACTTGTGATGGAGTAAATCATTTATATCTCTACCCTTCCACTACTGAAAATTTTCTAGGCAATTCTAGAACTTATCCAAAAAATTCAACAATATATATATGGAATAAATCATTTATATCTCTCCACCCTTCCACCACTAAAAATTTTCTAGGCAATTCTATAAATTATCCGAAAAAATTAAAAATATTGAGATTTTGCTAGTGTGACAATGACCAAAGTCAAAGAGATATTTGCCATGGAATAAATCATTTCCCTCTCTCCACCCTTCCACCACTGAAAATTTTCTAGGCAACTCTATAAATTCTCCGAAAAAATTAAAAATATTGAGATTTTCCTAATGTGAGAATGAGAAAAATCCAAGAAATATTTGTCATGGAGTAAATCATTTATATCTCTCCACCCTTCCACCACTGAAAATTTTCTAGGCAACTGTAGAAATTCTCCGAAAAAATTAAAAATATTGAGATTTTGCTAGTGTGGGAATGACCAAAGTAAAAGAGATATTTATCATGGAGTAAATCATTTATATCTCTCCACCCTTCTACTACTGAAAATTTTCTAGGCAACTCTAGAACTTATCCGAAAAAATCAACAATATTGAGATTTTCCTAATGTGAGAATGAGAAAAATCCAAGAAATATTTGTCATGGAGTAAATCATTTATATCTCTCCACCCTTCCACCACTGAAAATTTTCTAGGCAACTCTAGAACTTATCCGAAAAAATTAAAAATATTGAGATTTTGCTAGTGTGAGAATGAGAAAAGTTAGACGTTCTTTACTTGATAAAAATCTCATCAACTTCTAAGATTAAGTCAACCATTCACAAATCAAAAATATGAAATATCCAAAAGAACCTCTAACATATCCCATCACCCACAAAACAGACATAGTAGAAAATTATCATGGTGTAGAAGTGGCCGACCACTATCGATGGTTAGAAGACCCTAATTCAGAAGAAACTCAAGAGTGGGTAAAATCTCAAAATGAAATTACTTTTAATTATCTCGCAGAAATTTCCGAACGAGAAAACATCAAAAAACGACTGACTGAAATCTGGGATTATGAAAAATATAGCGTTCCTTTTAAAGAAGGCGATCGCTACTTTTATTACAAGAATGATGGTTTACAAAATCAAAGTATTTTATACACTTTGCCTACTCTTGATGCTGAACCAAAAGTTTTGATAGACCCTAATAAATTATCAGAGGATGGAACAGTTGCTCTTTCAGGAATTGCTATTAGTAAAGATGGGAAATTAATCGCTTATGGTATTTCTAAGTCTGGTTCAGACTGGCAAGAATGGCGGATTAAAAATATTGAGACTGGAGAAGATTTACCAGATGTTTTGCAATGGATAAAATTTAATGTTCCAGCTTGGAAAAATGATAATCAAGGTTTGTTTTATAGTCGCTACGAACAACCACAAGCAGGAGAATTAGAAGAAACTAATTATTTACAAAAAGTTTACTACCATCGTTTAGGTAATGCTCAAAGTGATGATGTACTAATTTATGAAAAACCAGAGCGAAAAGAATGGAGTTTCAATTGCTATGTCACGGAAGATAGTAAATATTTAGTTATTACAGTTTGGCAAAGTACAGACCGCAAAAATTTGGTTTTTTATCAAGATTTAACTATAGAAGATGCGCCGATAGTAGAACTAATTAGTGAGTTTGAAGCCGAATATCGTCTGATAGATAATGATGATAATATCTTTTGGTTTGTCACAGATTTTGATGCTCCCAAAAGACGAGTTATTGCCATTGATATTAATAACCCTCCATCTCCTTCTTTAGTCACAGGAGAAAATCAGGATAAATGGCAAGAAATTATTCCTGAAACAACAGATACATTGAGAGGTGTAGGTACACTTAATAATCAGTTTGTTGCTTTCTATTTAAAAGATGCTCATACTCAAGTAAAAATATTTAATCTTGATGGTTCTTCAGTACGAGATATCAATTTACCTGGTATTGGTTCTGTGGGTGGTTTTTATGGTAAACGTCACGACACAACCACATTTTATAGTTATGTTAGTTTCACAACTCCATCAACTATTTATCAGTACGATATGGTGAGTGGTGAAAGTAAAATTTATCGCCAACCAACTGTAGATTTTAATCCTGATGAGTTTGAAACCAAGCAAATTTTTTATAGTAGTAAGGATGGTACAAGTATCCCCATGTTTATTACTCACAAAAAAGGTGTCAAACTAGATGGCAATAGCCCAACTATTCTTTATGGATATGGAGGATTTAATATTTCTCTGACTCCCAACTTTTCTATTAGTAGATTAGTCTGGTTAGAGATGGGTGGCGTGTATGCAGTTGCCAATATTCGTGGTGGTGGAGAATATGGTGAAGAGTGGCATAAAGCAGGAATAAAACAACAGAAACAAAATGTATTTGATGACTTTATTAGTGCTGCTGAATGGTTGATTGAAAATAAGTGGACTTCATCGAAAAAGTTAGCTATTACTGGTGCAAGTAATGGTGGTTTATTGGTAGGTGCTTGTATAACTCAAAGACCAGAATTATTTGGTGCAGCTTTACCCGCAGTGGGAGTAATGGATATGTTACGTTTCCATAAATTTACTATTGGTTGGGCATGGGTTGCTGATTATGGTTCTCCAGATAATCCAGAAGAATTTAAAGCTTTATATGCTTATTCTCCCCTACATAATTTAAAGCCAGAAATATCTTATCCGGCAACTTTAGTTACTACTGCTGACCATGATGACCGAGTTGTTCCAGCTCATAGTTTTAAATTTATTTCTGCTTTACAAGCAGCTCATATTGGAGATAATCCAGTGTTAATTAGAATTGAAACTAAAGCAGGTCATGGAGCAGGAAAACCTACTACGAAAATAATTGAAGAAATTACAGACGAATTTGCCTTTTTGCTCAGAAACTTTGAGATAGAATTGCCAGAAAATTTTGGTAATTAATTACAGCAGTTTTGGAGTTGATGAGGTACAAAATTTTACGAATTTAGGGAGTAGGGAGTAGGGAGTAGGGAGTAGGGAGTAGGGAGTAGGGAAAAAAGATTAATTTTAAAACTGTACCTCACGCTTCCTAAAAAGTGCTGTAAGTTGTTAGTTAATCACAACTCCAATAATGATTTGATAAATTCTTCTCCGGTATAACCAACTAAAAATCCAGTAAATATTCCTCCCCAAAAATCTTCAACAGAAACAACCTGTTAAACATTACTTTTTCGAGCAAATGCAACAATAATACAAAATCTCAAAAGTCTTGCTACATCTCCTTGAGAGTAGGTAGTAGGCAGTAGGGTTCAAAGACATAAGATATCTTGGCTTAATGCCGATAATCGTTACAAACATTACTGAACTATTATTATTACTTAATAACTGAAATCTTAATTAAGTATCGCATTATTTTTGGGAATTGGTATAACTATCAAGGAAAAAATGATTGTACGTAATATTCCTATTAAAAGTTGTCTTTCAAGCTCAAGTAAATCAGAAACATTATCTGCATCTTTTACCATATACCCAAAAAAAGCTACCAATTTCATATTTATAATGAGCTTTAGAGATATTTGTATTTACTCGTCATCCCAAAGAAGGATAATTAACGATTAGAGTAGCCAGTTATAAACTACCTTAAGTTATGATTATTATTGGAAGTTAAAAATTTAGAAAAATGACAATTACAGTTAACGATCTACAGAATATGCTACAGTCTGAGCTAGATGAACTTTACAAAAATAGCCAGACAGGTATTATTCCTGATGGTGAAAGTAAAGGCACAGTAATATTTGCTCCTGGTACTTCTTTTTCTCAGAATGTTTCCTCAATTATTAAATTTCTAGCTTGGCAAGGTAAAATATTTTATCGAGAAAAAGGTTATTTACTCAATAAGATAACTCCTCTAAATATAGAATTAGTTAAAGCAGAAGTTTATTTAGGCAAAAGTTGGCTTGATGAGGGAGAGTCTATCATTCTTGACTATTCTCAAACATCTTTTATTGCTCAAAAAATTAGGGATGAAATTAGGGAAGTTGTGCCAAATATTTATCTAGGAAATGCTTACTGGGAAAAATATAGAGTTCTTAACTTTGTTCTAGAATTTTAGTACAAAGCCAAATAAATTCCAAATCAATCCCTAGTATTTAATTTTTTTTCAGTAACTCAACCCATTAATATTTTTTTTTGCAATATCTACTAACTACTAACACCCTAATCCTAACTTTGAGATTTTGTCTGACGTAACTCTTGTTGTAAATCTTTCATAAATTCCAGAAAAAAATCTTTAAATACACAAGCTCTTTCTGAAGTTCCAGTGCTAAAGGTAAAATTTATATCCTGGGTTTCAATAGCAGCGTTTCCAATTTTAAAGAGAAAAACTGTTTTTCCTGGAATTGTAGGAGATGATAATAACCCATCAAAATTTGATTCCTTCACAGCTATTCGTGGTGCTTGAGGAGTCAAAGGATTAGATGTAAAAATTTCTTCTACTGATTTATCTAGGTTATTTTTTAATGTTTTTAATGCACCTGTTGTTGTTTTCACAACCTCCCCAATATTATGATGGCCAGCATCTATAATGTGAACGTTATCAGGAAGATTTTCTGCACAATAATCTATCACTTGACTGTGTGCTTTTGTCGCAGCTATATATTTCCATGGTAAAATCGCCTCACCTATATTTTGTAATGTATTTTCGGCAGCTTTTGTAATAGTAGAAGGAATCTCTTTTTCAAAAAATCTGTGATTGACTATTTGCACCATTTCATAAGCAAGAACTTCATCTTCCGCATTTTTATTTAACAGTTCAGCAATTCTTTTGACATCCGCTTCACTATAACCTGTTGCTACTTTTTCCTCAAGATATGCTCGTCTTTGTTGATAGCTAGGATTAGAAGTTGACTCTAAAGCACAAAACCACAAGTCACGCTTATTATCGTGAAATCTAGTAGCTCTAAAATAAATTTTTGCCCACCAAGGTAACGAAGCAGTATCGTATGCGTGTAAACGGTCTACATCTCCTGAAGTTTCAATTTTCTTTATTTGCTCTGAATCAGAAACTATAATGATGTCTAGTAAAAATGGAATTTTCACTCGAAATGGATTAAAGCTGATAATATCTAACATTTTTTCTGTTTCCTAAATATAGGTTTTCTTGCTTTTCTAATAGCTAGTGTCGCTACCCGGAAGTTAAAAGTCAAAGAGTGCATCTCAATTTTGAATAAAGCCAAAAATTTATCGCTTTTAGGGAACACTTAACTGGGAACAGGGAATAGGGAATAGGGAATAAGAAAAAAGTATTTTTGCAAATATGAGATACACCCAAGTCAAATATTAAGTAATAAGTAAGCATCAACAATGTTTTTAACGATTCTAAGCATTAAGCAAAAATCTCTTATTCGGTGAAACCCTACTTCCTACTCCTTGCTCCCTATTCTCAAGAATATATAGCAAGACTTTGAAGAAATAGTAAGTTGTTGTGCATTTAAAACATCTAGAAAGTTGTGTGTTTAACTAAAATGATAACCCTTATAACTTCTGACTTCTAACTTCTGACTTCTAACTTCGTTATTACCGAATAATTAAGGTAAAAATCCTCTCCTTTAAAGGAGAAACAAGCGGTCGTTTGCGGAGCATGACCTTAGGATGGGATGGCGTTAGCGGAGCGGGTCTGTAAGAACGGGTCTCCTCGCCATATCCAATCGACCAAGAGAGAAAAAATTTTCCTTTGAGTCAATCCTATCAGTTTTCAAGGAGAGGTAATTATTAATTATTAATTGTTCAAACACCCACCTTTCGCCAAGGTGCAAAAGCATTTTCCACACCAAATAAAGCCCGACTTAAACTAGGATAATGCCGACGTAAAACAGTCAACATACTGTTATTATCGATCCAATCTAAACCAAATTTGGTATAAATTTCAGCTCGATAATCTTCAGTAAAGAAACGATCGCTTTTCAACCTCCGAGACGCCATAAGAATAAACACACGAAAAGCAGTATCACTAAAACCAAATCCCGTGGGAGGATTTTCCGCAAACATACCCACCATTAAATCTACACTATCAATATTATTCTGATAAACCTCTCGTAATTCCTTCACCCATTTTTCATTATCAGTAATCTCCTCAAAAGATTTGACTCTTCCACGACCAATCAATTCTCTAAAATCATTATAACGAGGAACACCCCGCTCCCGGTCTCTCAAAATATCCACAGCAGCTAAATCAAAAACTTCACCATTATCTCGCACCAGTTTTTGAAGAAAACTCGGATAATTATATAGAGTAATCGCTCCTGGATAACTAATACCAAATGAGTAAAATAAATCCGACATTTCTAAATTTTCTAAAAGATTTCTGGTACGATTACCAGCAACTTCAAATAAATTATTCTTTTGTAATAAATTCCCGTTTTTAACCGAATAAAATTCAAATTCATCCGGCATTAATGGGTGCATTCGATACACAGAAACAAATTCTTCAGTTAAATAGTAGGGAGCTGTATGATGGTCAGTAGGAGAACCAATAATACCACTCAGCAGTTCGCTATCTCCCACACGGCCAAAAATTCTTTTCGTATGTTGCCCCAATAAACCCCACCAGTTAGCATCCATAGCTATTTGCAAAGCAGGAAGTCCTAGAATTCCCGGAGTCCATTCTACAGTGTGGATTTTTGCTAGTAAAGCAGCATTAATCAAACGAGCATGGTCAAATAGGTCTTCATCTGTCCATGCAGGATACTTTTGTTTAAGATGGTCGCAAATTGTGTTGTGTTCTTTGACAAATATAGTGTGGAGCATACTCAGTCCAATCCACCAATTATCGTCAAACCCTACTAGATCGATACCATTTTCAGAATTAATAGGTAATAAACCATCATCTCCAATTAACATTTTGCCATCTACATGGGAGCGTAACTTATCTATTGTTTCGCGATCGCTACCATATATTTGGGAAGCATCCCACCAATGAGTAACTTTGTTAATATAAGTAGGAGGACCTTGGGTATTATCATCGCTACGAGTTGTATCTGTTAAAGTTTTTTTGATTTCCAAAGGTCGATATTCTTCAGGCCAAGGATCGCCTTCCTCCAGGGGAATTTGAAACTTATTATCCTGTTGGTTATCTCCATGGGAAAACCAGTCATGGGTTTGAAATTGAATCCAAGCAGCAGCTAATAGATTTAGGGTAGTAGCTGGCACAAATTCCTCTCGCGTCAATAACTTTCGACTAATAACACGAGGGTTAGGATTAAGTAAATTCTCTTCATTAGGATAAACATTCTTTAGTGGAAAATTACGCCCAAAGCGGGTACCTGCCATACCCATTTTGGGGTCTTCCAAGTCATTAAAACTACCATCAGCAGTACGCACAACTAAATGGCGATCGTCAGGTAGAGGTAAAGGTAACTCGATATCATCTTGAGTAGGTAATTGTGCCGTATTATGAAGGTTTTCTTCTCTTAATTTGTTACGAAATCCAAGTAATTTTAACAATGCAATGGGAGTAGGAAATTTATACCAAGACCACTTCATAAAGCTCTCCTTTTACAACAGTTATATTTTGAGGACTTGAGTTTAGAGTAAGGCTCAAGGGTGGATTAAAATATAGTTTTAACTCCTTTACAATATAACTATTAAGTACAGTAATTGCCTAGTGTTGTTTTTTGATTAACTTATGTTAAGATTCCCGAGCTAAATCTGACTTTAACTTCATTTAGCATTGTATGATAAATTAATTGATTTGTGTTTAATATATCCCTCTGAGAGTTAATTTTTATTAAGATTAAAATTTAGTAGTGGTGCATTGTAATTATTTCGGTAACAGTATAGTTTGCATTTCAACCACCATTCATCATTAATATACATAACTAAAAGGAGTAGGTAGTGGTGTATTTTCAACAATTAATAATTAATAATTACCTCTTCTTATAAAAAAGAGGATTGGCTAAGAGCTGATTTATAAAGTAAATATTAAGAGGCTGAATTTCTTACAGGAAATAGGTTTTACCGATTGTCGGCCAGTAAAGTAGAAATTTATGAGACCTAGATAGCATAAGAGTTTTCCTGCGGAATGCGGAGCTAACAGCTCAGTTAATAAATCAGCTCTAAAAGGATTTTTTTTCTTCTCTTGGTCGATTGGATATGGCAAGGGAACCTCACCATCCCACCCTTCGGGAAGCTGCGCTAACGACCACTTTTTTCTCCATGAATAGAGACTTTATACCTTAATTTTTCGGTAATTATTTTGGTAACAGTATAGTTTGCATTTCAGCGAGATCCACAATTACTATTCAGGACTAAAAGGAGCAAAATTATATATTTTATAGTGTGGTAGTTTTTGTCTGAAATAATTTGGCATCAAATCTTCAAATTTAAGTCAAATCAAATCTAATTAGAACTGACTGAATAAAATTAAAAGGATTATACATGAAGCGTAAGCATTTCCTTCGGAATGCTGCGCAAACAGCAGTTAGCAGTCAGCTATCAGCTATTACTTACCAGTTATTAACTTATTATCTGAGAAGGAGAATTCAAAATTATGTTTATGCAGCATTCTACAGGAAAGAAAAAGGTCACTAGCTAACCTTAGTAAGTCCTGTATTTTCATGCATCTGTTTGCACAACATGACAAACGAAAATGCTGAATACTAATAGCTGAATGTTTACAATTAAACTTTTATGCTATCAAAATTTATCAACTTTTAGAGAATAAAAAGGATGGGAAAACTCTTACCTATTTCCATATGTGGCGTTCCCTACTTTCACCAGACATCAGAAAACTTTTTCAGCTCACCCTAATTAAAACTATTTTATTTAACTTGATGTGGGTTATTACTACTAAAAACTTAGATATTTAATCTAATAATAATTTTAGGGTGCAAGAAACTGACACACCCTACAACTAACACCACTTCTATATGAAATTTTACTTAATAAAAAATGAAAATCGTCAGCACAATTAAGGTCTGATTCAACAATTAATAATTAATAATTATTAATTAGGGCTTGCTGATTAAATATAAAAGCATTGACATATAAAGACAAGTGCCTTTTTGGGAACGAAAAAAGTGCGCCTGTTTCAGCTCTTCACGCTCAAAAAGTTAGTATTTTAGGCGCATAGTTGGGCAGAAAAATCATTCTTACAAAACTTAGCTCCTACTTCCTCTAAATTCCCATTTCTCCCCTCCTGGGAAGGGCGAGGGGTGGGTTGTCTCCTGTCTTCCCCTCCTGGGAGGGGCGAGGGGTGGGTTGTCTCCTGTCTCCTACCCCTACTAAAATACTTTTTCAGCAAACCCTAATTATTACCTCTCCTTGAAAAGAAGAGGATTGACTGATAATGAAAATTTTTTCTTGTTTCTCCTTTAAAGGAGAGGCTTTAAACCTTAATTATTCGGTAATAATTATCAAGGGTATTCTTACAAAGAAATGGTATTATTAATTAAACTCCACAAATACCCCTTTCTAAGTTCCATTGGTTGTCAACTGATACTGATACTTCTGAACCAGGTTTGACATTACCTCCTGATATATCGATAAGAACTACATCTGCTGCTCCCAAGTAACCACCTCGGTAAATTGGTTGACCTTGCCCATTTACAGTATCGTAGGTTAATTCCGAGACTACAGGGGGTAAATCTGGAGAACGATCAAACCGGACTTGAGTAAACCGTCCATCTACATAGGTTGCTGTATAAGGATTGCCACCAGCATCCAATCCATCACAGTATAAGACCATTGCTGCCTGGGCGAAAGGTACTGGTAGAAAAATTGTGCCGACAAACAGAAAAACAAATGTTACTACTAATGTAGCTACTAATTTAGATATTTGTTGTGGGAATTTATGCCACACATTGCTGAAAAACTTAGTCATAAGATTGTTCATGTTTTTTCCTCATTGAAGGATTCAATAAATACTGAATATTATAACAATAGCAAAAAATCACTCTTCGTCAACAAAATAATCTATCTAAATTTATAGTTTTATAGTTAGTTAATTAAGCCTAAATTTTGTTTGGGAAAAAGCTGGTTTTATTGTAAATAATATTCAATGTCTATTGTTTTTTCTAATATCACTTTGAAAAAAGAATGCTCAAAATAAGGTATATATTAATTCAGATATGCTTATAGCAATTTCCTAAAGTAAAACTACATATAACTTGACATCTTGGTTTTTAAGCTTGATAGATTACTTTTACCGAAAAATTGTGCTTGAAAGCCTCCTCTTTTAAGAGGATAAAAGCGGTTGATATTCGGAGCTTCCCGTTAGAGTGGGATGGCTCCGAAACCTGGGCAATATCCAATCAACCAAGAGAAAAAAAATTTTCATGATTAGTCAATCCTCTTCTTTTAAAGGAGAGGTAATTCTTAATTATTAATTCTTGAAAAGTGTTGTTTAAGTATATGAAATTGGGTGCATCTCATAGCAAGCAAAAATACTTTTTTCCTATATATTCCCTGTTCCCTGTCCCCTGTTCCCTGTTCCCTAAAAGCGATAATTTTTTTGCTTTATTCAAAATTGAGATGCACCCATTAAATTGGTATTAAAAATAGCTAATTAAATTCATTTTAGATAATTATATCTATCGTTTTCTATGTTTTTAAATATTTATTCCTTATTCCTTCTTGTTTCTTCCTTCTTCCTTACTTCTATCATTTATATCATTTCCGCACTTTATAATTTGTGTAAACCTAAACGTAAATATCTAGTAAATATCTAGAGGAAATTTAAGTTTTTTTTTCAGACTTTTAAGCCTTCCTCCCTCTTCCTTCTTCCTTTTCCCGTGTCTGGTATTCCCTACTTGCGCCATCGACTATTCAATCCATAAAACTACTAAAAGATTTATTTATATGTTGCTTTTATTTCTCAAAGGTAGCCATTTACTTCCAAATTTGTTCATTTACTCCAAGGAAGATTTATACTAAAATTTTTTCCAGAAGAATTTTATGATGACAAATTTTTGTCCAGAATTTGTTAACAAAAAACTCTTGATTATCCAACCTATTATGCAGGAGTTACACAATGTCCTCACAAACTTTGACCATTATCAATGACAACTATCAAGCAGTGAAAAATGATGGACAAGATGTGATTGCTGGATTGACAAAAAGTCCCAAGAGTTTGCCCCCCAAATATTTTTATGACGATCGCGGTTCAGAACTATTTGAAGATATTTGTCAGTTACCTGAATATTATCCGACTCGTACAGAAGCTTCCATTCTAGAAGAATATGCAGATGAAATTGCTCAACTAACTGGATGTTGTGAATTAGTAGAATTAGGCAGTGGTAGTTCGACTAAAACTCGCCTGTTGTTAGATGCTTATCAAAAAATAGGTGGTTCATTTAAATATGTACCTACTGATGTGAGTGGAGGTATTCTCAAAACTACCGTGCTAGAGTTACAAGAAAAATATCCAAATTTCTCTATTGAGGGATTTATTGGCACTTATGATGAAACTTTAGCTCATCTAAAGTCACACCCTACACTAACCTCTTTTGAAGGAGGTTCCCTAACTAGAACAATTTGTTTTCTGGGAAGTTCTGCTGGCAATTTTCCACCACAAGAATTTGACTGTTTTTTGAACAAAGTTGTTAATGCTTTAAAACCAGGAAATTATTTTTTACTTGGCATTGACTTACAAAAACCCAAAGAAATTTTAGAACCAGCTTATAACGATAGTCAAGGAGTTACGGCTGCTTTTAATTTGAATATGTTATCCCATTTAAATTGGCGTTTCCAAGGCAACTTTGACCTCGGTTTATTCACTCATAAAGCCATTTACAATCAAGCAAAATCTCAAATAGAAATGCATCTTTATTGTCAAGAGAATGTCACCTTCTCTTTAGAAATTCTAGATTTAAAGGTTGATTTTGAGAAAGGGGAAAGTATTCTGACTGAAGTTTCTCGCAAGTTTGATTTAGCAATTATTCAAACAGAGCTGGAAACAAAAGGACTTAAAGTTAAGAAAGTGTGGACAGACCCTAAAAGATGGTTTGGATTAATTCTTTGTCAAGCTTAAATAGCAGTTAGAAATTAAGTATTTAGGAGTCAGGTGTCAGGTGTCAGGAGGAAAGAAAATCACAAAGATTTAGTAGTTTAGTACTTACGCAGTACAACTTATTTTCCTCCGAAGCGACCGACAGGGTTTGCGGAGCAGTCCGGAACGGATAGGAATCTAAAATCCTAATTTTTCGTACCTCATGGGTAAGTCCTGTAGTTATGAAGATTGGAGATTTTTTCTACATCCAATCAAGCTGGTTTGATCTTAAAAGTATTGCTGACAGCTTCTTGCTGTAAAGTATTGGTGAAACATCTCCTTTGTTTGTACAACACTAGGTCAAAAAAAGGTAAAAAATTACTGACTTAAACTTTCTTGTTAATAGCTGAATGCTAACTGTTGAAAGCTTGATTAATTTCAACATTCCTCAGTAAAAAAAATATTTATGAAATCAGCTGAAAATTGACTATTAAAGCTCTTTGTATAAATAGGGTTTGCGCTCAAAAGTCTTTTAGTAGGGGGAGGAGACAGGATACAGGAGAAAGGAAAAATGGGAATAATCGAGGAGGTAGGAGCTAAGTTTTGTCCCTTGACTTTTCTGCCCAAATCTTGACCAAAGTTCGCTCATTTTTAAACCATTACCACTTAAAACCTCGCACTTTTTGATACTGAAAAAGGCACTTACCTTTATCTATAAATACTTTTAGATTTAATCAGCAAGTCCTCAATAGAGGTAGAAATCCTGGAATTTATACCTCACTATTCTTTAGCTCTTGTCTACTTATTAAAGTCTAAGAGTTTTAATCAAAAAAAAATATCCGAGCAAATAAATTTTATACCATTATGAACAGTCTTAAATCTATCAATCCACCAAAACTTAATAGTAGTCAAACTAACAATAGACTACGTCAAGATATCCTTGATTACTTTAACAATGCTTGGCAACTTGAAGATATTTTGATGAACAGTCTAGTCGGTGAAGAAACATTTTATTCCAATCCCGACCCTTTGAGAAATCCTTTAATTTTTTAT
Organism: Okeania sp. SIO2C2; assembly: GCF_010692625.1. NCBI lineage: Bacteria > Bacillati > Cyanobacteriota > Cyanophyceae > Oscillatoriales > Microcoleaceae > Okeania > Okeania sp. SIO2C2. The sequence continues at coordinate 53,787 of NZ_JAAHGM010000022.1, read as the reverse complement.
CTCGGACATTCAGCGGTTTTCTACATCAATAAATTAATTCGCGTAGAATTATTAGAAAAACGTCTCAACCCTGACTACGAAATATTATTTGAACTGGGAGTAGATCCAGAAATACCAGAAGAATTAGACCAAGCGATCGCCCATATCAACTGGCCTAACCTTGAAGATGTTTGGCAGTATCGAGAAAAAGTCTATCAAATCATATTAGACCTAATTGAGAAAACCCCCCTAAATCTCCCTATCCATCAAAATCATCCTCTGTGGGCATTGATGATGGGTATCGAACATCAACGCATCCATATCGAAACTTCATCTATGTTGTTCCGACAACTACCTGTAGAAAAACTCAAACGTCCTAGTAACTGGGAATATGCTCCTACTAATGGTGAGATACTTGGCAATGAAATGATAGAAGTTGCTGGTGGGGTAGTAAAAATAGGTAAACCAGCAGATTATCCTACTTTTGGTTGGGATATAGAATATGGCGATCGCCAAGTAGAAGTCTCGTCTTTTGTTGCTAGCAAATATTTGATTACTAATTCAGAATTTCTAGAATTTGTCAAGTCTGGTTGTTACGAAAATCAAGATTATTGGACTCAAGAAAGTTGGCATTGGAAAACTGAAAATAACATCAAACATCCCAAATTTTGGATACCTGAAAATGGTGGTTATAAATATCGAGCTATGTTTGATGAAATAGATTTACCCTTAGATTGGCCTGTAGAAGTTAATCATTATGAAGCAATGGCATATTGTAGTTGGAAAGGTGAAAATACGAGGTTAATGAGTGAAGCTGAATATAATTTAGCAACTTATGGAAATGGTAAGGAAGTAGAGGCAGATAATTATAATCTGAATTTTAAATTTGGTTCTCCTTCTCCCGTTGGTTTCTTAGAAACAGCAAAAAATGAATCAGGATTATATGATTTACGGGGTAATGTTTGGGAATGGTTAACTGATAATTTAAACCCTCTTTCGGGATATAAAACTCATCAACTTTATGAAGATTATTCTGCTCCGTTTTTTGATACTAGACATAATATGATGTTAGGAGGGTGTTGGATAACTAACGGAACAGAAGCTCTAAAATACTATCGTAATTGGTTCCGTCCGAACTTTTATCAACACGCTGGTTTTAGAATAGTTCAGACTGAGAAGTAAGGAATTGCTCTAGTGGGATGATTGTTTTACCAGAGAATAAGGTATGATATAGTAATTAAGTTGTACGAATCTTATCTCAAAAGGATTTTGAATCTAGCTTTGAGACAACAACTTTTAGGGCTATTTTTAGACAAATCCTAACTACAAGATTATCTACAAATTATTCGGGTAAATTATGGATAAAACACAAGATCAAACTGCAGAGGCACGGAACCGCGTGATTGAATCCGCAAACCGATTGGGAGTTGAACTCAATGAACAAGAATTAGAACGATGGATGAACTCCATCACTGAAGCGACAGGAGATAGCGATATTGTCGTTGATAAAAAGACAGGTGTTTTCGGTCATAAAGTCAGTATGTTGGATTTCGACCCCAAAGACCTAGAGCGTTTTCGCGCAATCGGCAAGATAGTAGAATTTGATGATGTTCCCGGTCTCGTAGAGACTGCTTTGGCACTATCGGGTTCAGCAGCTCAATCCAAGGTTCAAACTCACCCAGGCGACTGTGACTACTTTGAAAGAGTCAATATTATTGCCCCAACTAGAACTGAAGCTTGCCAAACTCTGGCTCGAATTATGCGAGAAAAAGCCATTAACAGCCGTTTGGGTCCCAATTTTCAATTAATTGAACTAAAGTTTGGTAGCTATCCCCAAGACATTATCCGCAATGACTCCCTCTGTCACAAAGGTTCGCCCATCGCTTGGTTGCCTGAGGAAGTTGTAGCTTCCAAGATTGAAGGTACCGACTCTGAAGGAAACCCTCTAGTGATTACCTGGGATTATGTAGCCGACGACCCTGGTTGGTGTAAGCTAGACTGGGTAGTTGCTGACCCGGTACGCGGTCAATTAGCCAACGCTAGCAATATGTTGGATGTCACCTGGGAAGCTCCCGATGGTACGATTGTTCCCTTAGACGGTTATCTGGATGGCTATTTCCAAGAAGTTTACTTGGATGCTGAATCTGCACCTATCTTTGACAAACTGGTGAAACAGGTCTCCACTGATGTCATGGATGACTATGTGGCGCAGTTGCAAAAGGAAGTTAAAAAATATTTTCAGCCCGATAAAGCCAATTATGGCAAAGCTGCTAAACGCCTGTACAACATCTTCCGATTGAGTGGACAGTATGAAGAAGCGGCTTTCTTGCGGGAACTTTTTGACGAACCTGCTGCATTACTTTATCAAGTTCATGCATTAGTAAGAACAGTTCAAGAAGCTACCGAACAAGGTACGACCTTTGATGTTGATAACATTCTCGATCAAACTGATGAACTAATTATGTCAGTTATCAAGGTTTTGGAAGGAGAAGAGGAATTGGAAATCGTGCGCTATCTCCTCCGTTTATCTCGCTCTATCAGCCGTAATGAGCCAGGTACTACCCTGGGTTCAGAGGTAGAGGCAGCCAGATCTGAAGTAATGAAAATTGTTAACAACTTCTTCTACGAAAAGATGACTGCACTGCCAGCAATTAAGGCTTATATTGATAGTCTTCACAATTGATACTGACTCTAGGCAAATCAATTTTCCAACCTAGCCAGTCCAATTAATGTTTTCTGTGTAAGTTGTTCTGTAATAGATTGCAAAACAAGATTCCCTGTTGAATGGCATCATCTAGAGCAACATGATTTAGGGGAATATCCTCTAACCATTCAGGCGGTAAATTTTGCTTCCCTGACTCGCGATAGTTTCGTTTGAGGAATGCCATCGCATAAGAACGAATGTCTAGCCCCCAATGGTTAAAAGGATTATCCCCTACAAATTTTAGACAATACCAATAGACAAACATATAGTCAAAGGCTGCTGGATAAGCAACAAAAATAGGTTCCCCTGGTAATGCTTTTACCCAAGCGTGATATTCTGGCATCACTTGTTCTGGGAGTTGTGGGTTGACTCGGCAGGCTTCCCAAGCGGCAGGTTGTTCTGACCACCATTTCAGAGTTTTGGGATGACCTTGTGCCCCCGGTAAGGTTTCCAGGTTTGCTGTGAAGGTAGCCACCAATTGTTTGTCTCCGGTATAAGCTGCCGAGGCAATACTAAGCATAGAGTGAGGCCCAGGAATAGGGCCGTCTGTCTCAATATCTGTGCTAACGTAGATTTCGGTTGTCATTTGTTTTCTTGCTGGTTTAAACCAAAGAACACCTAGTTTTCAGAAAAATCTTGAAAAATTACGGGTAGAATGTCTTTTTATTGATAAAAAGTGACTTTACTACCCAAGGTACATATATTGTAACAAGAGTCATATTTGCACCTGTATATAATTTAGGATAATATCAAACAATTCTGCTCCATTTTTTGATAGTCAACATAATATGATGTTAGGGGGATGTTGGATAACTAATGAATGGATTGAAGATGAAGTAGGTGTATGGTCACATTTAATCGTCAAAAAAGATATTAAAAATGGTGAGGAAGTTACCCTTTTCTATACCAATATTGGTGAATATCCTGATGTTGAAACTTTTGTTTAATTGTGGGATTATTTTTAAATAAAAGTTATCGTAATTGGTGTTTTCCTGATTTTGATTGGCTCGCGGATTTTAGAATAGTTCAGGGGTAGAAGCATTAAGATGTAATGAGTTTGATGGTCATAAAATCACTTTTAACTTGAGTTAATTAACATAGTAAAACCATGAGATTTATTAGCCCAAAAACAGACTTTGCTTTCAAAAAAATATTTGGCTCCACTGAGAGTAAAGATATCTTAATCAGTTTTTTGAATGCTTTAATATATTCTGGTAAATCAATAATTCAAGATTTAGAAATAATCGACCCCTATACTCCGGGAGATACCATTAGTTTAAAAGATACTTATCTAGATGTAAAAGCCCTCTTAAATGATGGCTCGAATGTGATAATTGAAATGCAAGTTTTAAACATTCCAGCATTTGAAAAGCGAGTAGTTTATAATCTATGTAAAACTTATGGGAATCAATTAGACACTGGAGAGGGATATCGAAGATTAAAACCAGTAATTGCTTTAACAATTACAGATTTTAAAATGTTTGAGAAAACAGATCGATATATTAATCATTTTGTGTTTAAGGAGAAAGAGAAATCATTTGAGTATACAGATGAAGAAGTAGCAATGATATTTGTTGAATTACCAAAGTTTCCGAAAAAATTAGAAGAGTTAGAAACTATCGCAGATAAATGGATTTATTTTGTGAAATCAGCTCCAAGTTTAGAAGTAATTCCTGCTAAATTAGCAGAAATAAAAGAGATAGAAAAAGCTTTAAATATTGCTAATCTGGCAAATCTATCAAGAAAAGAATTAGAGGAAGTACACAAGCGGGAAGTATTTTTAGAAGACCGTGCGGGTCAAATTCTGCTAGCTCGACAGGAGGGACGAGAAGAGGGACGACAACAAGGAATAGAGCAAGGATTAAAAGCGGGTAAGTTGTCAATGCAAAGACTAATATTAGGTCAATTGGAGAGAAAATTTTCAGCAGAAATTCCTGCCATAATTAGAGAGAATATTCAACAGTTATCTCTGGAAAAGTTAGAAAATTTAGGAAGAGCAATTGATAATTTTAGTAGTTTAGAAGATTTGTCTAATTGGTGTCAAGAATCAGAACAGTAGTAGGTGTTCAACAACTAATAATTAATAATTGTTGAACGATTTTCATAACGAGGTAATAGAGTTGAAATTAGTTCCGTGAGTGTTTTTTTAGGAACAGATAAGACGCTTCAATATCAGGAGAAAGAAAGCGATCGACCTCTAAAAATGGCACAACTTGTCGGTAATTATTGAAGAAAGCTTCAGTAGTTCTTGATAATTGTAGACCGGGATATTTTTGTTTCCTCAAATCAATAGCTTGAGCGACGTGCATTATTTCCACTCCCATAATGTAATAGAGGTTATCAATCATCTGTTGAAAGCGTCTGACCACACGAGGCGCATTTGTGGATGTATCTTCAATAGTACCTGCAATAGAAAACAGATCCATAGAAACAGGAAGAGCTAAAGATTGGTTTTCTGCTGCCAAAGATGCAAAGACTTTCTGAATCGCACCATAAGCATGAAAAGTTTTGTCTGTACCCAAAAATCGACTCAGATGAGTGAAATGGGGGTCGGCAAGTTTAATAGTGCGTTGAGCAGAAGCATTAGAAAGATGACTCAGAGCGATCGCTGCTTCCTGAAATGAAATCACCAAAGGCAGTGGGGTAAAATTACCAGTAGGTATTAAGGCTCCTCTGACTCCTGCTTCATCCACATAAAGGGAAACTTCTTCAGCTAAATTAGACGGGGACACCACATCCAGAACAACAGCAGGATTATCATCTGAAGAATTGAGTTGAATTTGCAACTGAGTTTCTAGTTCTGAGAGACATTTTGCTACTGCTCCCAAAGTATAAGCACCTGTGCGGAAACTTAAGGGGTCTTGTAGAGCACGGTCATCTGAAGGCTCCCATAAGTAACTACCAGCTAGAATAGTCCGAATATCTTTGGCTGATGAATTGACATAGGGAAAAGGTCGAATAACATGAGCATCTTGGAGAAAAGGTTCAATATTGCCATCCAAAGCTTCTAAACTCAAAGCAAATAAAAGCTTACTAACTTTGAGCAGAGCTTTTAAATCTTCTACTGCCAAAGCTCCAAGAGCCGTTGAATAGGCATTAGAACTAAAGATTGAGAGAGCATCTTTACCAAAGGGGTCTAATGGCTCTAGTCCAAATTTTTCCAGAGCTTGACTAGCTGGAACTTTTCGACCCCGCAAATACACATCCCCTTCACCGATCATCGCAAGTGCAATATGACCAAGTAAGGTAATATCTGCTTCACCCACCGAACCCCGCGAGGGAACTACAGGGGTAATGTTATTATTCAGAAAATCCCGATAAAGTTCTGCCACCCGCAGTTGTGCTCCTGTGGAACCAAACAGAATGGCATTGAGACGAGTCACCATAATTGCTCGCACAACTTCCTCAGCCATTTCCGGTCCTGCTCCGGCACTATGGGCATAAATTAAGTTACGGTTAAATTCTTTAGAGACCCGAATTACTTCTTCATCTAAGCCACCAGTAGCATTGACAAAAGCTTGGTCTTTATTCAGTCCTACTCCTGCAGTCAGACCGTAAATTTTATGCCCACTTTCAGCAGCTAATAACAGAATTTCATGGGACTTTTGAACGCGACTTAAAGCTTCATTATTAATGGTGACTTTAGCTCCATGCTTGGCAACTTGAACTACATTTGCCGTGGTTAAATTCTGACCTGTGAGAGTAATATTTCTGCCTCGGAATGCGATAGTTTCTGATGGTTTTGAACTTACTAAGTTGGTAGTATTTGATATGGAAGTATTTGCCAAATTATCGTTGGCGCGGGAGATTATTGGTGACAAACAAACACATATTTTTGCTAATGTAAATAGACTTAGGGATTGGATGTTAATTTTCATGGTTTATTTATCAGAACTTGAGATGTTTGATTTTATTAATTATCATAATTTTAGTGAAAAGTAAAAATTATTATAAAAAAATTATATTTAGATATATAATAGTTAATAGTCGTTAAATACTAAACTAAGAAACTATTAAGAATGAGACCTAATCCAATTCCACCTCAACCAGGCCAAGAATCAGTTTGGGATTATCCGCGTCCGGCTATTTTACAAGATACAGATAAACATTTAAAAATCATCTTTAATAATTTAGTTTTGGCAGAAACAAATCGAGCCAAAAGAGTTTTAGAGACCAGTCATCCACCTTGTTATTACATACCACCTGAAGACGTGAAGTTAGAATATTTAATCGAAAATTCTAGGAAAACTTTTTGTGAATGGAAAGGTTCGGCTTCCTATTATGATATTTCGGTGGGAGATAAATATGTAAGTAATGCAGCGTGGCTATATTTGAATCCAACTCCTAATTTTATTTCTTTTCAAGGATACCTGAGTTTTTATGCTAGTTTAATGGATGCTTGTTATGTTAATGACGAATTAGTAAAAGCTCAAGCGGGAGATTTTTATGGAGGATGGATTACTTCTGATATTGTCGGACCATTTAAAGGTGAGCCTGGTACATGGGGTTGGTAAATAATGAAAATATAAGTAATTAAAAATTAAAGCACTTTTCAAACAGCAAGAGTATCATAAGTGTTCTCTGTTCTATAATGCTTGTGATTACTTCTTTATCCCAGCCAAAATGAAAACTAATATTAACTCAATAAGTAATAATTATAATCCTTCACAATCTTACTATCAACCAAAAAAATTAGACTTAGATTAATGGTTACAAGTGACTCAAATAGATTACGAAAAATTAATTGAAGAATATTCATTTAATAATCTATTTCAAGGATTTGCTAAAAATCAACTCAAGCTTCTAGATATAGGATGTGGTACTGCTAAATTTCCTAGTTTATTAGACGAGAAAATTGATGGGGATATTAATTTATCAGCAGATTTACTCGACATTTCAGAATACAGTCTACAGGTAGCACAAAAACAATTTGAGAGTTGTCAGCATTTTAGTACAAATAAAATCTACTTATCTGCTACAGAAAATATTCAGCAATTAGTTGAAAAAACTAATAGCTATGATATTATATGGGCGATTCATTCTCTTTATACTGTCGATCAAAATAGAATGGCAGATGTCTATCTGTATTGTTTAGATTTATTAGGAGATAATGGTAAATTTTTAATTTATCAACCTGCTGAAAAATCTTTTTATCACAAGTTATATGATTTTTATCTTGGCTATTTTCCAGAAAGCAAAAAATCTACATATTTTCTAAAATCTGAAGAACACAAACAAATTTTGGATGGATTAGGAATAAATCATGAAAATATTAGATTGCATTTTTTCCACAGCATAAGTTTTGAAAGTATAAATATACTTGAAATATATTGAAAACAATGTATTTTTGATGATAAATTAGATGTATTAATTTTTTTTCAACCTATGTTGCAAGAGTGTTTTAAGAGAGAAACTAATCAATACAAATTTGAGCAGATAGTTGATTTGATTATTATTGAAAAAACTAGGAATATTTGGCAATACCAGGAAGAGAAAAAATGATGATGGATGGTTTAGAAAAATCTGCGGTCGCTAACTTTTTCTCAGACCCAAAACTCAAGCTCGTTAAACTGAATGATCAAGAATATATGGAGGGACTAATTGCTTATCGCAGTAACCATAATGAACAAGAAATAATGCTTGAAGCTACATTTCAGGCTATAGAAAAACATAAATCTTCACAAGAAAGTTACACTATCCTTAGTATCGGTTGTGGCAGTGGAGTTTTTGATAAACCTTTTGTGACAAAGCTGCTTGAGTTGAACAAATCTATTCATTTTGTTGGAGTAGATCCAAACAAATTAGAATGTCTAAAAACAGAAGAATGGTGTCAGCAACTTAGCACATTTAAACCAGATAAATTTAGATTTAAAATTCATCCGATTAAATTGGAAAAATTTGAATCATCCCAAAGTTTTGACATCATTCTGTTAATTCATTCGTTTTACTACTTTTCAGAAATTGAATCCTCTTTTCAGAAGATTTACGAACTTCTTAGAGAAGAAGGAATAGCAATTATTGTAATAGCTATAAAAACAGAATTAAGGGAACTTCTTTACTATGTAACTCAGCGACTTTATCAAAGGTCAATTCTTTTGAGCGACGATTTATATCAATTCTTTTCTGAACACAATATTTCTGTTCATCAAGAAATTATAGAATCTCCACTGAATATTACAAAATGTTTTCAGAAAGATTCTCAATTGGGTAAACATTTACTAGATTTTATAGTTGGTGCTAATACGACATATTTTTCTCCTTCGCAATTACAAGTATTGCTGGATTATTTGAGCAGCAATTCCCAAAAATTGGAGGGGGGAGAAATTATGATTCCAACTTCTATGAGTATTTATTATTTTCAAAAGCAGAAGGAAGAAGAAATAAAAAAAAGGGAACTAATGAAAAATTGTGAATCTAATCAATAATCAAAGGCAGAGGAAAAAACAGAAAAAATGATGATGAATAATTTACAAAAATCAGCGATCGCTAACTTTATTTCAGACCCAAAACTGAAGCTTGTTAAACTTAATGAGCAAGAATATATGGAAGGACTAATTGCCTATTATAGTCAGGATAACGAAAAAGAAATAATGCTTGAAGCTACACTTCAGGCTATAGAAAAAAAGATGTCTTCACAAGAAAGCTACGTTATCTTGAGTGTAGGTTGTGGTACAGGAATTTTTGAATAACCTTTTTTAGAAAACCTTCTTGCTCGAAAAAAGCATATTAATTTTGTTGGTATAGAGCCAAACGAAAAAGAATGTTTAATAACAGAAGAATGGTGTCAAAAATTTAGTAAATCAAAACCAACGAGCTTTGATTTTAAAATTCATCCAGTTTGTTTTGAAAACTTTGAGTCACACCAAAATTTTGATATCATCCTCCTAATTCATTCTTTTTACAATTTTTCGGAAATTGAAACTTCAATTAGGACAATTTACAAACTTCTCAAGAAGGGGGGTATAGCGATTATAGCAATAGAGCAAAAAAGACAATTGCTTAATTAACCTGTCTATCATGTGTCTCAACGACTGTACAAAAAAATATGCTATTATAGCGAGGATATAGAGAAGGTTCTTACTCAATGCAATTTTCCATTCTATTTAGAAACGATTAATTGTTCAATAAATATTACTGAATGTTTGAAGAAAGGGTCTCAATTAGGAAAATTATTGCTAGATTTTATGATTTATGCCAATACAGCCTATTTCTCACCGTTACAATTACAATTTCTCTTAAATTATTTTAGTACAAGTTCGCAAAGGATAGAAAATGGACAAATCATGCTTCCATTTTTAACTAATTTAATTTACCTTGAAGAAAGAAGTTAGATGAAGTGAATAAATAATATTGTCTTGAATATTTACTAAATTAATGGCAATAGGGAACAAGAAAATAGAAAAAATGATGATTCCAAATTCTATAGGCTTTTATTATTTCCAAAAGCAGAAGGAAGAAGAAATAAAAAAAAGGAACTAAGAAAACTTAAAATAGCTATAGAAGCCTAAATTATTGTTGTCGAGCAAGATTTTATAAGTAATTTTTAAGAGAAATGGAGTAAATTTATGTTTGTCAAAGGAATCAAAAAAGGTAAAATTATTGAGTTATTGGAGGAGGTAGATTTTCCCGATAATCAAGAAGTTTTAGTAGAAATTAAAAAGGTAGGTGATTTTTGGTCAGCTTTACAAGATTTTAGGGCAAGGATAGATTTAGAAAGTATTGATGATAATTCTTTTGATGATTTACGGGATAAGTCACCAGGGAGAATGGTTCAACAATTAATAATTAATAATTAATAATTAATAATTAACAATTACCTCTCCTTGAAAAGAAGAGGATTGACTAAAAGAAAATATTTTCTTTTTTCCCTTTTAAAGGAGAGGAAAATTAAAGCTATTCGTTAATTAATCTATGGTAAGCATTTCCTACGGAATACTGCGCAAACAGCTATTAGCTGTCAGCTTTCAGCTCTTATGAGGGGGTTTTAATGAATATAGGCTTTAAAGCCAGCTTTGATAGTAAATATAAATTCTTACTCAATTAGTAAAGCTTTTATATCAAACTAAAAGCAATAGCTGATGGCTGATAGCTGACGGCTGAATGCTTACAACCTATGAATTATATCATGTCCGGTTAAACAGTGATAAATAAATAACTGCGGAGGAGTCAGGAGTCAGGAGTCAGGAGTCAGGAGGAAAGAGGGAAGGAAGAAGAACAACAGGAGAAGAAGGAGAAAGTTTTTTTATCACTAATTATCCGGACATGATATTAAACTATGCCAAATTAAACCAACAAGAATTAACCCTAAACCAACTAACCAAATTTGTTGCTCTACCCAAAAAGCTAAAAATAAACAAGCAGCTAAACCTACCCAACCTAACCACTTAGGATAAAGTCTTTCTTCTGGAGAAAGTTTCAGAGCAGCAAAATTAGTAATAG
>NZ_JAAHGM010000022.1:8161-42565 GCF_010692625.1 Okeania sp. SIO2C2 | reverse complement strand
ACTAACCAAATTTGTTGCTCTACCCAAAAAGCTAAAAATAAACAAGCAGCTAAACCTACCCAACCTAACCACTTAGGATAAAGTCTTTCTTCTGGAGAAAGTTTCAGAGCAGCAAAATTAGTAATAGCATAATAAATCAAAACATTAAAAGCACTAAAAGACCAAGTAGTTTTCACATCACCAATTAAAACCAAAAAAGCGATCGCTACTCCCACCACTATCACAGCAATAATTAATCATTAATCATTAATCATTAATCATTAATCATTACCTATCCTTAAAAACGGATAGGATTGACTGAGAGGAAAATTCAAGCTATCCATTAATTAATCTATGAATTAAACTATGCCAAATTAAACCTACTAAAATTAACCCTAAACCTACTAACCAAATTTGTTGCTCTACCCAAAAAGCTAAAAATAAACAAGCAGCTAAACCTACCCAACCTAACCACTTAGGATAAAGTCTTTCTTCTGGAGAAAGTTTCAGAGCAGCAAAATTAGTAATAGCATAATAAATCAAAACATTAAAAGCACTAAAAGACCAAGTAGTTTTCACATCACCAATTAAAACCAAAAAAGCGATCGCTACTCCCACCACTATCACAGCAATAATTAATCATTAATCATTAATCATTAATCATTAATCATTACCTATCCTTAAAAACGGATAGGATTGACTGAGAGGAAAATTCAAGCTATCCATTAATTAATCTATGAATTAAACTATGCCAAATTAAACCTACTAAAATTAACCCTAAACCTACTAACCAAATTTGCTGCTCCACCCAAAAAGCTAAAAACAAACAAGCAGCTAAACCGACCCAACCTAACCACTTAGGATAAAGTCTTTCTTCAGGAGAAAGTTTCAGAGCAGCAAAATTAGTAATAGCATAATAAATCAGAACATTAAAAGCACTAAAAGACCAAGTAGTTTTCACATCACCAATTAAAACCAAAAAAGCGATCGCCACTCCCACCACTATCACAGCTATATAAGGAGTAGTTTGTTCACTATTCAACCTAGCAACAACTCTCGGTACATCTCGCCGACGCCCCATTGCCAACAAAACCCTCGACAAACCCAAAATCAGATTTAACAACACTCCCAACATTGCCGTAATAGCACCAATAGCAATTAACTTCGGAATCACAGGAACACCTAAACCTCCCACTCTAGCAATAACTTCCAGAGGAGCAGCTAAACTAACATCTGCTGTAGATAATTTATCAATTACTTCTTTACCAACTACCACAGTAACCACAGCGATCGACATATATAATAAACAAGTGACTAACATCGTTAAGGCGATCGCTCTCGGAATAGTACGTCGTGGTTCCTTCACCTCCTCCCCCAAAGTTGCAATACGACCGTAACCAGTATAAGCAACAAACATTAAAGCAGCAGCTTGAAGTAAAGATGCCAAAGGTGTATCCCCAGGAAAAAAAGGAGTTAAATTTTCCCCACCAGACGATACTACTTGAGGCACCCCTACCAAGATAAACACAACTAGAGAAAATAACGTTATCGAAACAATAATAATATTAGTAAAATTAGAACGACGAATTCCACTTAACACAACTATAGTTAATACAACCACAGCAGTTAAAGCAGTCAACACCAACCAAGTTTGATTATTCACACCAAAAGCATTCAGCAAATAATCAGCAAAACCCAAAGCAGCAGTAGCAGCAGAAGCACTTTTCGCCAACAGAAACATCCATCCAGCAATAAAACCCAACCAATGATTCAGGTATTTATAACCATACTCATAAGTACCGCCACTCACAGGATGACTTGCTGCTAACTGAGCACTATTAAAACCATTGCAGATAGCAACAACAGCACCTATTGCCACCGCAATAATTACCGACGGACCCGCAATACCAGCAGCAATACCAATACTGACAAATACTCCAGTACCCACAATTGAACCTAAACCCATGAGGGTAGCGCCGAACACACCAATTTCTCGTCGAAGTAAAGTCGGAGATGTCATGAGATTTTTATCCTTAGTATAGTAATATGATTTTAGTTGTGAGATATTGGATACTTTTAGAGAACAGGGAACAGGGAACAGGGAACAGGGAACAGGGAAGAAGAAAAAAAATAAAATATATCAATAAGATATATGATTTTAGTTGTGAGATATTGGATACTTTTAGAGAACAGGGAACAGGGAACAGGGAACAGGGAACAGGGAACAGGGAACAGGGAACAGGGAACAGGGAAGAAGAAAAAAAATAAAATATATCAATAAGATAACTGCTATATTCCTTCCTTATAAAGGAACACCTCAATTCTCACATCTGATTCGGTGATTGCTATATTTTTGTTTTTTATATAGCAGAAGGAAAAATCTGGCGTTGTCTGAATTTTAAGCATTTGATATGTCCGCCCCCTTTGCTTCGATTGCTATAGAATCCTTATGGTATCTTTGCACGGGGTACGGGTTTTTGGCAAAGGAGTCATTTCAGTAGGGGTTATATCAAATCCTTTCGGGTTCGGTATAAAAAAATGTTCCATCTGAGCGCCATTGCCACATCTTTCTCGATATCCCCACCTCTCCATCTCCCCATCTCCCCACACTTCCCACCCTCTTTCTTCCTTCTTCCTTCTTCCTTCTTCCTTCAAATTTCAGAAGCATCTCCACCAACAACAACATTCTGAATACGCAAACTCGGTCCGCCACAACCAACAGGCAAACCATCTTGCCCACCCTTACCACAACCCCCAGACTCATCCCAATAGAAATCATCACCGATCGCCTCAATATCAGCCAAAGTCTCAAACACATTTCCAGAAAGAGTCACATCCCGCACGGGTTCAGCTAACTTACCATTTCTAATCATCCAAGCTTCTCCAGCACTGAAAGTAAACATTTCCCCATTAGTCATTCCACCCAACCAGTTGCGAGCATAAACTCCTTCCTTAATATCAGCAAGTAAATCTGAAGCAGGAGTATTTCCTGGTGCTATCCAAGTATTAGTCATCCTGACTATAGGTGGATAATGATAGTCAAGACAGCGTGCATTACCCGTCGGTGCTTCTCCCAATTTTCCCGCAGTCTCCCGCGAGTGTAAACGTCCTACCAAAACACCATCTTGAATCAACTGGGTAGTAGTTGCTGGAGTACCTTCATCATCATATATATAACTACCCCGATGTACTTCTTCTTCTACATTATTATTTAGGAAGGGCGACACCTTAGCACCATCAAATATTTGTAAATTTTCCGGACCAAACCTCCGACCAATTGTCATCACTTCCAATAAATCGGGATTTTCATAGACCATATCTGCTTCCGAGAGATGACCAAAAGCTTCGTGAACAAATAGACCTGTGAGAATTGGGTCAATAACTACAGTGTAAGTATTACCTTGAACAATAGGCAAAGCTAGAGAATTCACAGCTCTTTCCGCAGCACTACGAACACAATTATCTAAATTAGTTAAATCCTCATAAGCTTTGCGGGAACCAGTAGTTTCCCTACCTGTTTGTACGGTTTCCCCATCCCTGGCGGTGGCAGCAAAACGTATTTCCATATCTACCCAAGATTGTTCTAGCATAGTGCCTTCGGAAGTAGCGAGAATTACTTTTTGGGTACTATCCCCATAACGAACAGATACGGTGGCAATTCGACCATCAACACTCCGCAATATTTGGCCATAATGTTCGCATAGTTCTTTTTTGTTGGCCAAAGATATATGGCGTGGATCTGTACCTGTGAGATGAACTGCATGAGTTGCTTGAATTATGGGGATGGGAGCTAGAATTGTTTCTTCTTCTCCAATCAATTTGGCCACAGCGATCGCCTCTTCTATTCTGTCTTTCAAGGTTGAGAGTTGATTAAAGCTGGCAAAACCCCAACCTCCTCGGTAACAAGCTCGAACTTGACCACCTATGGAAAGACCTTCGCTTAGGGTTTCTATTTTGTTGCCTCGCAATAGAATATCTGTTCCTTGAGATTCTTCTAGGCGAATGGCCAAATAATCCACTTGAGAACTATAATTAGCGAGCAAGTCGGATAATATATTTTTTGCGTCAGTCAATAATACAGGCATTAGAGGTTTTTATAAGTTAAAAAAGATTGTACAGGTTTTTATAAGTCAAAAGTTACAAGTTAAAAGTCAAAAGTCAAAAGTTACAAGTTACAAGTTACAAGTTACAAGTAATCTCTAACTTACTTTCAGCATTTAGTATTGTCTGTGCCCTAATTGCGTAGTGCTATATGATATCTATTGCTAAATATAAGGACTAAAAACTTTGACACTAACTATAGCAATCCTAAATAGGTCGTGACAAATCAAAAAGTAAATAAAAAAACTAAAACTCTTACCTGTTTCCTGTTCCCAGTTAAGTGTTCCCTAAAAAGCAGTAAGATTTTTGACACGAATAAAATAGGATTGCTATATAGTAATTTAAAATAATTATTTCACATCATCAGAAGCGAAATTATTTGTGAAATCTTTCAACTGAATTGGTATTAGTTAAAGTTTTTTATCAAGTCAACAATCAAATTATTGACTTTTGTCATAATAAGCG
Organism: Okeania sp. SIO2C2; assembly: GCF_010692625.1. NCBI lineage: Bacteria > Bacillati > Cyanobacteriota > Cyanophyceae > Oscillatoriales > Microcoleaceae > Okeania > Okeania sp. SIO2C2. The sequence continues at coordinate 38,020 of NZ_JAAHGM010000022.1, read as the reverse complement.
GACATTGCGGTTATTTAGTTCGGTTCTACCAACATCAGTAACGGATAAATACCGATACCCTAAGTATTAATGGTTTACTTATTTTTTGGACAACTAATCGGGGAATGCTTCAATATATAGCAATTCGCAAAAAGAGTGAGGTACAAAATTCCTTGGTTTTAGGCATTAGGGAGTAGGGAGTAGTAATTCTGGTTCTGTAGGGATCGATAAAAAAGAAAAACAACTGTACCTCATTAGCTTGGGAAAGACTATAACTAAGGAAGAGGAGCAATTTTCCCATGAATTAAATATTATCCAATTTTTTCTTCTTGGGCGGAAAACTGAATACACAAAATTTAAAATATAAGACAAGAAAAAAGGTTGAGAGTTTTGCATTTTATTTTACTATTCTTTTTAGCAAAGCTAGTTAAAGTTTCTGTAGAAGTTTAAATTTATCTTTTTATTTTGGGTTTAATACCCCACCGTCAACGGGGGTGTTTACAATTGGTTGGAGGTTGTAGACGCGGAGCGGCTTGTCGAAGACTATCCCCATCCATTTTTTCTTCCTTCTTCCTTCTTCCTTCTTCAACAGTTAATAAATTAAGATTATTTATTTATATTATGAAAAAAATGGACAACTATAACTATATATTACCAACTATAAGTGACATTTTTGCCCTAGAAATGTCAAGTGATGATTTGCCTAAAAAAACAATGGAACTGGCAAAAGAAAATTCTCCTCCTTCTATGAGACAGAGAAATCAAAATTTGTATTCAAAGGCTCAAAAGGAATGGTATAGTGCGATCGCTACTGTTAATCAATTATTGGAAAATCCATCAAAAAAGTCTGGTTCTCAAGATTTGAAAAATCAAGAGATGACAAACACTATTTATTCATTAAATGATAGAGATTTTATCAACAATTCAAAAAAAACTACTCCTAATTCGTTATTCTCTGATGTCAAATCATATCGTGGATTAGTATTATCTAGTCCTACTCCTATCTTAACAAATCCTGCTTTAACTAATGATTTTTATACTTCAGTTTTTACCAGTAAAATACAGGAAAATTCAGACTGGTTATCCATTTTTAGAAGACAAAGTTTGCCTCTATTACCAGCAGCAGATAGTATTAATTCCTTTTCTAATGTTATACCAATACTGCCTTTATTAACTCAAGACCCAATAACAAATGAGCAGTTTTGTTTGGTTTTAACTGCTGAGTTTAGTTTGGTTATGGTTTTAGGAAAAAATATACATAATACACCAGCTTTTCAATTTTCTTTTGATCCAGAAGTAGTTGAAAGAGCATGGATTATCTTACGTCAACGAATAGTATTACCTACCCATTTTTATTCTCAAAATGTCGATAAACATCAAAAAATAATCGATCAATATTCTCAATATTTAGCAATTTTAGACGGTGTTTTTGATAAATTTACACCCCGCGAACCAGACTATAAAATAGTTATGAAATTTAGTCGTTTATTATTAGATAATTTACCAACTGTAGATAGTAAAAATAAAATATTAGAACTCAATACTGATGACCAAAGTCAAAAAGACCGGGAAATTACTGTATCGCTAAAATCTCCCATTGAAAATTTCAAATCTCCTGATGTAGAATTGTTACAAGCGATCGCCCATGAAGTCAAAACTCCTTTAGCCACAATTCAGACTTTAACTCGCCTATTATTAAAACGTCCTCATCTAAATCAAGAAGTAATAAAAAAGCGTTTACAAATGATTGATGCTGAATGCACTTCCCAAATAAACCGCTTTAATCTAATTTTTAGAGCGACAGAATTAGAAACTCAGCAACTCTTAAAAGAAAAACATTCATACCTACAATTAACAACTATTCCTCTAGCTCAAGTCTTTGAAAATAGTATACCTCATTGGCAACAAAAGGCAACTCAAAGAAATCACACTCTAAAAGTTATTTTACCTCCTAATATGCCAACGGTTGTTAGTGACCCTGTTATGCTTGACCAAGTATTAGGAAATTTGATTGAAAACTTTTCGCGAAATTTACCTCCTGGCAGTCTTATTCAGGTAGAGGTAATGTTAGCTGGAAGTCAGTTAAAATTACAGCTTAAATCTGATTCTAATATGGGTGGAAAAAGTCACTCACCTTTTACAAGTTGCACAAAAACACCCTTTAAATCTATCGGTCCTTTATTAATGTTTCAACCAGAAACAGGTAATCTTAGTTTAAATTTAAAGGTGACTAAAAATCTTTTTCAAGCAATGGGAGGAAAATTAGTAGTGCGACAACGACCAACTAAAGGGGAAATTATGACTATTTTCTTGCCAGTTCAATAATTTATACTTAATCTTTAGAAGGAGAAATTATGACTATTTTCTTGCCAGTTCAATAATTTATACCTAATCTTTAAGTAAGCATTCCGCAGGAAGAGTTGACCACGAATAACTAAATGCTTAGAATCTTTTTTGTTAATAAAGTATAACACGCTCGCTCTTACAGAGTACTTCCCCTTTGTATGTCGGCGATAGCTATTAAGAGGGTTATATCAAATCCGCTCGGGTTCGGTATAAAAAATGTTCCATCTTCAGCTATTGCCAAATATGAAGCTTATTTCCCCAAACTCCCCAAACTCCCCACAAATTACACCAATGCTACCGGATTTGATATTATGCGCCAGCAAAACTACCGTTTCTTCCCTTGAAAAGGGAAGCTTTAAACCTAAAAAATGACGGGAGTAAGTTAGCCAGCCCGTTTGAACGGCTGGTTGAATAACGACACGCGGGTAATAAAGCGTAATAAAAATATGCTATACTTAGGAATAGTGGAATAGTAAGTAAGAACAAGGTTTGTCGCTATGACATGACCGCTAGTGCGGTGAGATTCCGGTGGACAGGAGACGGGGACGATGCTGACTACGACGGCTGTTTGCGCAGCATTCGGCACCGAAAAGCAAGCAGGCAGCTAGAGCAGCGATTTATTGCTCGCTCCTTGAGTAAAACCACTCGTGAAAGCTATTCAAAAAAAAAGTAAACTCACAGCTAGATTTCATTCTATGCCGAGGAGTATAGGAGTCTGTTGATAGGCTTGAAGCAAATGTGGATTTATCCCATTTGCGGTGGACTAACCACAGAATCCAGGGTGTTTCAACCCCTGGAGATGTCAAATGAATTATTTAATTGTTAATTATTCAGTAATTGGTATAGCAATCCGCGCTTATGTTGTCAGATTTTCTCAATGCAGGGTTTGGTCTCCAAATCCCTTGGCGCTTTGGTTTAGAGACCAAACCCCTACAATTTTTTCTCACGAATGATTTCATATTGCTATATAAGATTTATATATATTTCTAAACATATATTTGTTTTAGTAAAGAAATGTTTTTAAGCCATTGCATGTCCAAGAAATTTAAGGTAATAAACTAATAATCAATTAGGAGCTAAGTAGGAAGGGCTGAATAAAGTTGAGACCTATAACCATCAGTCTCTTGAGAGATATTAAAGTTTTACAAGCAGTCACAGTTCGGAGTTTTCATACAGAAATAACCTGACTTATTTAACATAACCTACTATCTCCTTTCTATTCTATTAGACCATAATTATTGGTAAATTATTGATGAGTAAAATAGCTAATTGGAATCCAGAAAATATAGATTTTTGGCAACAACAAGGATCGAAAATAGCAAATCGTAATCTTTGGTCTTCTATCCCTTGTTTATTATGTGCTTTTGCTATATGGCTCTATTGGAGCATTATTACCGTACAAATGAAGAACTTAGGTTTTCCATTTGAGACAGCTCAACTTTTTAACTTGAGTGCAGTTGCTGGACTTACTGGTGCAACTTTACGCATTCCAAATTCCTTCCTAATTGCTATATCCGGGGGCAGAAATGTAATCGTTCTCACCACAACATTACTAATTATTCCCTCATTAGGTACAGGGATAGCTCTACAAAATCCCAATACTCCCTACAGTCTATTCATTATCTTAGCTGCTTTATCAGGTTTTGGAGGTGGAAATTTTGCTTCCTCCATGTCTAACATTAGCTTCTTCTTTCCCAAGAAAAATCAAGGAGCAGCTTTAGGTTTAAATGCAGGTTTGGGAAATGTCGGTGTTAGCGTCATGCAGGTTTTATTACCTTTTGTAATGACAATTCCATTATTTGGAGCCTTCAGTGGACCGGGAATTCCCTTACCTACAGACATAGGAGATAAAACTGCCGGGACATTAGTTTGGATACAAAACTGTGGACTCGTTTGGGTGCCTATTTTAGTCATCCTAGTGATTAATGCTTGGTTTAACATGAATAATTTAATCACAGCTAGTCCCGATGTTGGTTCAACAATCAAAGACACTTTAATAGCTTTATTAAAATCTCTTGCCCTAATTTTCTGTGCTTTTGTTAGTGCAGCGATCGGGTTATATATGCTTCTGGTAGTCAATATCAATATGTGGATTGTTTTACCAATCACAATTGCCTTGACTGTGGTAATTATGGGTATGGTGCAAAAGCCTTTCCAAATTTCTCTCACCCCTCAATACCGGATTTTTAAGAATAAGCATAATTGGATTATGACTTGGTTATATACCATGACATTCGGTTCATTTATTGGTTATTCAGCAGCTTTTCCCTTATTAATTAAAGTTGTATTTGGAGAGTTACCAGATGGCACAATAAATCCCAATGCGATTAATCCTTTTGCTTATGCTTGGTTAGGTCCTTTAGTAGGTTCATTAATTCGACCTTTAGGTGGTTGGTTGTCTGATAAACTCGGAGGTGCAAATGTTACTCATTGGGATACAATTGTGATGATTGGTTCAGCTTTAGGAGTGGCTTATTATGTTAAACAAGCAAGTGTTTCTCAAACTCCTGAAATTTATTTCATGCCATTTCTGATTCTTTTTCTCATCCTTTTCATTACTACTGGTATAGGTAATGGTTCAACTTTTCGGATGATTCCTATTATTTTTGAACCAAATCAAGCCGGACCAGTTTTAGGCTGGACTTCAGCCGTTGCTGCTTATGGTGCGTTTATTATTCCTAAAGTTTTTGGTGGTCAAATCAAAGCTGGTCATCCTGAATATGCACTGTATGGTTTTGCGGTTTATTACCTCAGTTGTTTAATTGTTAATTGGTGGTTTTATGCCAGAAAAAATGCTGAAATTAGTTGCTAATTGAGGTTAATTGATAATTTAAAATATGGAGAAATTAATCAGGCAAATACCTGTAACTCATCTGGAAGATACTCTAAGTAAAATCTGCAAATTGACGGATTTTCATTATGGTGAAATTTGGTTACCTAACCGGGAAAATAATTTATTAGAACTTAGCCCTTATTACCATATTGTTGTGGGTAATTACCAAGATAATTTAGAAAAATTTCGCCTCTGTAGTTACAATTTTATTATATCTGAAGGTGAAGGATTACCTGGACGGGTTTGGTTATACAAACAGCCGGAATGGATATTAAATGTCTCCCTTGAATCGGAAGGATATTTTTTGAGAAATCAAATTGCTAAAGCTTTTGGAGTTATAACAGGCTTTGCTGTTCCTATGATAATCGAGGAAAAAGTATTAATGGTTCTTGCTTTTTTTGCTTGTGATATTCGCTCTTATTCTTCTAAAATTTTAGCACTAGCAATGGATGCAACAATACACTTCTAAACTTTTCTTGGAGTAATTGATACAGCAGATTCCAAGTAGATGAAGTACGGATATTAACAATTAAATATTTCTAGTGCGGGTATCTTATCCACTAGGTTCATTTCATATATAATCCCGTTGAATAGTCGTCATTGCGACGATAGGAAGCAATCTCACGTCAGCCCTGAGATTGCTTCCTTCCACGGTGTTATCGTCCCAATGACTTGGATATAGTAATTACCCAGATTTTATATCAGTTATCAGTTATCAGTTATCAGTTATTAATACCTCCCTTTCAAAGGAAAAAAATTTATTTTTTTCTTTCTTGGTCAATCCCCTCCCTAAAAGCTATCCCTGATCAGGAACTCCTGAAAACCTTGTAGGGGGAGTGGGGAGTCAGAACCTTGTCTACAATCCTCAAGAAAGTGTATTGAAAAATGCACTTGATATCCCGAAAAAGCCGTTTCCATACATAATCATAACTTGTCTATAATCCCCAAGTTTTACAGCAAATTCCAGGTATATGAAGTACAGGTATTAAAAATTAAATGTTCCCAGTGCGAGCATCTTGCTCGCGATGGGTGTACCTCACCAAGGTGGAATCCGCTGTATGTTCAGGACTTACGCAAAGAAACTGGGTTTCTACGCTAAATCATTGTTTTTAACAATAAACATCTACGAGAAACCCGGTTTCTGGGTTCCCCCTGCGTAAGTCCTGATGTTAAAAAAGATGGCGTTGGTGAATTAGTGTTAGGACTTACGCAAGAAAACGTATTTCTGTCATTGCGAGCGACAGCGTTTACGGAGCAGTCCGTAAGGAAAGCAATCTCAAAGCTTGAAATTGCCTTCCTCATGCGTAAGTCCTGAGTGTATGATATTAATCTTAATTATTTGGGAGTCAGGAGTGTGGACTGTTTCACCTAAAACTGTGCAACAGATTTTTGTTTCTAGTGTCTTTTTCTCCCCACCCTCCCCACACTTCCCATCTAACGCACCATTTAAGATGAAACAATCCACTATTTTGTGGTTGGTTTGGAGGCAAAACCCCTACGGGAAAAGAATTATACCGATACTACCGGATTTTATCTGAACAGTTAATTCTGCTCAAAATCATCCCCTTCAACGGAAATTTCTTCTAGGTCAATATAATTTACTTCCGTTGCCAGAAGTGATAAATTCTACCATCATAAAAGAGTGAAAATTCCTAGTTTGTGGAGGGTTTGGAGACCAAACCCCTACGGGAAAAGAATTATACCGATACTACCGGACATGATATAATGAACAGTTAATTCTGCTCAAAATCATCCCCTTCAATGGAAATTTCTTCTAGGTCAATATAATTTACTTCCCCTAATTTAACTTCCTTCGGTACATTCATTACTTCATATTTAGTACCTTTGGGAACTAATACTTCTTTTTCACTATACATAGCTGAGAAATCCTCGATAGAAATTCCTGAGTGGTTATGTTTGACCCGAATTACTACTTGGTAACAATGACCAGAATAAGTCTCAGCAACTTTTGGATCGGAAGTAAAACTGGTGACTGAATCTAAAGTATAATCTCCATGGGGTTTTAATTCTTGAATAAAAGATTTGATTGATTTTTCACTAAAAGACATACCCCGATAAATATCACCATCATAAGGGGGCATTTTGTGCATAAATTTATTAAGATTTTTAACGTTTTGTTCGTTCTTTCCTTCTTGATCTGCTCGTCTTATCTTACGGAAATCTGTAGTGGTAAATTGTTCTAGTGCTGATAATGATTCTACTGCTTCAATAGAACTCATTCCGCTTAATTTAGCAACCTGAGCAACGAGTTTGTTGTTTTCGCAAAGTACAACATTGTTCATAAAATTCATCTCAACTCGATACTTTTTATTATCTCCTAAAATTACTCAAAAAGTAACCCATTCATTCAGGTAATTTTTGCCTCACCCAGATGGGTGAATTTGAAGCTTAAAATTGATCCTGAACCAATATAGCCAGCATTTTCTCAACAATTCTTAAAGAAAAGCCAATAAGTATAAACAACTAATAAGTCCTAATAAAATGCTATAAATTCTAATTTAATTAGTAAATTAGTAAGAAATAATCTATCAATACTTTCCCGATCAACTTGTAAAAGTACAAACTTTAGCAATAACTACCTGGACTTAAATCTTAGCAAGACCTTCCTAAAATATGAAGATAAATTACGGTCTTTTTGAGTGTAGGTTATGACCATGTTATATCATGTCCGCTCGGGTAGCGCGATAGAACTCCGTTCCGCGCTGCGAACATAAAATTCTTAGGTGGCGCGATGGTATAGCGCTGCGCGCAGGCAACAGCTCATTTGGGAACAGCTCCGGAAGGGGGAATAAAAAGCTGATCAGATAAGACTTTTAGCTATTGGACACCTCCTGCAATTTGTAAATATGCCAGCGCACATTGCTATAGGTGTAAATTCAAGAGGGAACACTGGAAACGGAGCGAAAATGTGAGATATTTCTTCAATATTTAGGGGAGAATATTTTTATGATACTTAATCATCCGGATATGATATTATACCAAGTGTGATAAATGTTTGCTACATTATTTTTATACCTAATTAAATGGATTTGATATCAAGGATAGCTCGAAAAACTATAACGTTGGAGTTTTTTTGATGGCTCTATTCTATTGCTAGAGTCTGGCAAAAGCCTTAATTTACCGTCGGTACAATAATTCCATTCCCCAAGGCGATCGCTTTTGTGAGTCGGTTAAACATCTCAAAACTATTGTACAATAGATAAATACAAACCGGCGTTGCTGAATGGTAATGATTTTTAGATTAAGTATCAACGTAAAACATAAGTTTTTCAATTTTACCTTCAGCTACTTACCATTACATTTCAGCAACGCCTACAAACCTCCGTCGAAAAACTATAACGTTGGAGTTTTTTTGATTTATCTATTCTATTGCTAGAATCAGGCAAAAGCCTTAATTTACCGTCGGTGCAATAATTCCATTCCCCAAGACGATCGCTTTTGTGGGTAAGAATTCCGTTGAAAAACTATAACGTTGGAGTTTTTTTGATTTATCTATTTTATTGCTAGAATCAGGCAAAAACCTTAATTTACCATCTGTGTAAGTAAAATTCCATTTCCCCAGGCGATCGCTTTTGTGAGTCGGTTAAACATCTCAAAACTATTGTACAATAGATAAATACAAACCTCCGTCGAAAAACTATAACGTTGGAGTTTTTTTGATGGCTCTATTCTATTGCTAGAGTCTGGCAAAAGTCTTAATTTACCGTCGGTGCAATAATTCCATTCCCCAAGGCGATCGCTTTTGTGGGTCGGTTAAACATCTCAAAACTATTGTACAATAGATAAATACAAACCTCCGTCGAAAAACTATAACGTTGGAGTTTTTTTGATGGCTCTATTCTATTGCTAGAGTCTGGCAAAAGCCTTAATTTACCGTCGGTGCAATAATTCCATTCCCCAAGACGATCGCTTTTGTGGGTAAGAATTCCGTTGAAAAACTATAACGTTGGAGTTTTTTTGATTTATCTATTCTGTTGCTAGAGTCTGGCAAAAACCTTAATTTACCGTCGGTGCAATAATTCCATTCCCCAAGGCGATCGCTTTTGTGAGTCGGTTAAACATCTCAAAACTATTGTACAATAGATAAATAAGAACCCGTTGAAAAACTATAACGTTGGAGTTTTTTTGATTTATCTATTCTATTGCTAGGGTCTGGCAAAAGCCTTAATTTACCGTCGGTGCAATAATTCCATTCCCCAAGACGATCGCTTTTGTGGGTAAGAATTCCGTTGAAAAACTATAACGTTGGAGTTTTTTTGATTTATCTATTCTGTTGCTAGAGTCTGGCAAAAACCTTAATTTACCATCTGTGTAAGTAAAATTCCATTCCCCAAGGCGATCGCTTTTGTGAGTCGGTTAAAAATTTCAAAACTATTGTGCAATAAACTGACGACTTGCTAAAACAGCACTACCATAGGCTGCATCTGTATAAACAGCTTTCGTAATAGGTACTTGTAAATACCGTCCCCGAATCGCTGTAAAAATAGGATTTTTAGCACCGCCCCCAGCAGTATAGACATTTGTGATAGTAGCTGCGCTTAATGCTTGCAACAATTCATAGCCTCGTAATTCAATTTTGGCAATACCTTCAAGCAAACCATGAAGAAACTTCATAGGATTTTCTGGTCTAGGGGTTAATCGTGGCAGTAATTCTGGGTCATTTATCGGAAAGCGATCGCCCTTTTGTAACAAGGGATAATAATCTAACCCACTTTCAGCATTAGGGTCTATTTGACTACTCAAACTTGACAACTCAGCATCAGTAAAAAAATGTCGCAAAACAGCACCTCCAGTATTAGAAGCACCACCGACTAACCACAAATCTCCAAGACGATGACTATAAATACCATATTTAGCATCATCAACCCTAATGCGACTCAACAGTTTTAGCACTAGAGTCGAACCCAAAGAAGTTACAGCCTCTCCCGGAGTATTAGCGCCACTTGCTATAAAAGCAGCAATGCTATCTGTTGTACCCCCACAGACAACACATTCAGGAGATAAACCAAGACTATCGACAACTTCTGGAGTAACATTCCCAACTATTGCACCTGGTGTAACGACTTCTGATAAAAGAATATTTCCCCCAACTTCAGAATTAACAAAATCAGTCAACCAGTTTGGATAAGATAAATTGCCCACATCATAACCCAGTTTCAAAACATTGTTATAGTCACTAACTCCTAGTTTTCCATGGAGCAGAAATCCTAACCAGTCAGCTTGATGCAAAAAATAATAACTTTTATTTGACAGAGAAATATTTTCAATCAACCATAACAACTTTGCCAAACTAGAAGTCGCACTAATAACAGGATGATTATCTGGAGCAATACTTCTCAACTTATCCATCATTGCCACTCCTCTACTGTCATTGTAAAGAAGCGCTTCAGTCACAGGTTGACCATAACTATTGGACAATAGTACAGTTGCCGAAGTACCATCAATAGCGATCGCTCGAATATCCCCTCGCATTTCTTGGGGAATATGCGAAATGAGATTAAATAAAGCCGTTTGCCAAACATGAGGCAATTTATTTTGTTGAGTATTTTCCCAGACATACTGTGTTTGTGCTTTAACTTGAAAATTCGAGTCAATAACTACAGCACGCGCTCCCGAAGTGCCAAAATCAAGCCCTAAGTATAAATTCATTTTAACTAAAAACTTGCTATAATTTAAACTAGAAAATTATATACAAAAACTAAGACGTTATAGTTTAGTACAAAAATTAAAAATGCTATCAGATACAAAGTTATCGACGATGATTTCCCCACAAGTCCTTTTTAAAATACAGTGGTTAGGTAAAAAAGTAGTTTGAGGACCAAATGAAGTTTTGTATACTCATGGGGATAAATCAGAACATCTCTACATAACACTTGAAGGTGAAGTCTTTTTATACTATGGTGACACGGAAATTTGGATTGGCCCAGGGGATTTTATTGGCGAAAATGGTTTTATTTTGGGAACTGAGCGTGTAGGCACAGTAAAAGCCGGAGAAAATGGCTGCACTTTGTGGTGTGTTACTCGAGATAAATTATTTCAAAAAGATGATGTAGAAACAACTATTTTGATGTCTCACCTCTTAATTGGAATTGCTCCTTATATGGAAATTAGAATGATGGAATTTACCGAGGAGATTAAAGTAGCAAAAGATATTGTTACTAATCATTGCGATTTTGACCATCCTTCTATTCGTTATGTAGCTAACCTATTGAAAGGTAAGGATGATTGGGAATCAGCTATCAATATTTGGGATTATGTGAGAACAATGCCTTACCGATTTGGCTTTTGGTTTGTCAAAGCTTCCCAAACGTTTGAATTTGGTTTTGGAATGTGTACGACTAAAGCTAATTTATAGGTAGCATTATTACGGGCACTAGGAATTGAAGCTAAGTACGGTGAAGCTAATGTGGCAGCGAAATACTTGATACCATTTCTACCACCTGCTTATCGGTTTAAGGTTACTAAAAATATTCGGCACTATTTTTGTTTGGTAAATTTAGATGGGAAGTGGTTTCGGAGTGATGCCTCTTTTACTAAAGAGAGTCTACAATTATTTGCCTATGCTCACCCAGAATATTCCTTTCTTGTTAATAAGAAGTTCACTCGTGGCGAACATTTTGCGGTTGAACGTGAAGGAGAAACCTTAGAATACACCGTCCTTGATGATTTATCTCAGGTGATGTCCAAGCGACCTTTCTACAAAATGGGTAATGTAGAGGCAATGAATATTCTTCTAGATAAAGCCCAAGGAACGTTTAGACCTATACCTATTTGGGTTACATCAACTTCCGAGTTACTTCGTTATCGCCCTCAAGCAGCTTTGATTAAGGCGTTAGCTGGTTCGGTGACAGAGGCTGATACGGTTCGTCGATACTTATTAGAAAGCATAGCACTACAAGCAGGGAATAGGGAAGAAAATTGGGTATATTCAGAAAAATCACCTGATGGTGGATTGTGAAATGGTCTTCAGATAGGCGATTGGTATAGACTGATTATGAACCGCAAGACAGGGAAATTTTTTTTCCCACTTTTCCCTGTTCCCTGCTAATCAAAGAAATAGTATCCCAGAAAACTAGGCAAAAATAGCTTTCATCTTAGGTAGTAATACTTGAAAAGCTTGACCGCGATGAGACAGCGATCGCTTCGCTTCAGCAGACATTTCCGCAAAAGTCTTTTCTTGTGAAGGAACATAAAAAATGGGGTCGTAACCAAACCCATCATTTCCACGGAGACTATATAGAATTTCTCCACGGCAAATTCCCTCTGTTTCTAATGCAATTGTGCCATCAGGTCTGGCAATGACAAGAGCGCAGACAAACTGTGCCTGACGATTTGAGTTATCCCCCAATTCTGTTAATACTCGTTCTATTTGTTCCGCAACAGTAGGAGCATAACGAGCAGAATAAATACCTGGTCTGCCATCCAAAGCATCTACTGCCAATCCGGAATCATCAGCGATCGCCCATTTTCCAGTAGCTTTGGCCACAACACTAGCTTTGAGGCGAGCATTAGCTAGAAAAGTTTCCTCAGTTTCCTCAACTTCTAAATCTTTTGGTTTTAGTTGTAATTGTAAATTCAAATCTGCTAGATATTCCTGCATTTCTTGAAATTTCCCCGGATTACCAGTAGCGACAACTAGCAATTTAGGAGTAGTTTCTGTGGGAGTAATGTTTGTCATTCTTTTATATAAATATTTATTTTGTCTTAAATAGAATACCACGTTGATCAACTTTAACCAGGCTGAAGTATCCACACTAAAAACAAAGCAAGTTACCATTAGTCAAGAGAAATATCAGCTGAGTTATACCAGTTTGATAAATCTTTGTTACAAATATTTAGGTTACTGCTTAGGAGTCAGGAGACAGGAGTCAGGAGTCAGAAGGAATAAGTTTGATACCATTTTTTATGTAGTAATTTATCTTTTTTGTCGTAGATGGGTTGAGTAAAATATGGAGAGAGGAAAGTAGATAGAGTAGGAATTTAATCATCTATGAAATATCCGGAATGTGCCATCAAATATACTTCCCTACTGTGTTAATATAGCGTTTCCCAAACTAATGAGGTACAGTTGTTTTTCTTCTTTATAGATTCCTACGGAACTAGAACTACTACTCTCTACTCCCTACTCCCTACTCCCTACTCCCTAAAATCAAGGAATTTTGTACCTCACCAGCATGGGAATTGCTATATTATTTTCTAAGGGTAGACAAATAACTTAAATCTAGTTTGAAATCTTCAATTCATTAAACCAAGTATTATATGTTCCGAAAATTCTTCTCTCCTAAGAGCAAATACAAAGTTAGTCTAACAATTTTTTGGTTAATTCTTTCCCTAATTATTATGCTTAGTTTTAATTCAGACAAAATCCTTTCTGAAGATGTCAATATAAGTCAGACAGATAGATACAATATCAGTTCTAATCTCACCCTGTCAGAAAAAGTCATGAAAATGGAACAAAGACTAGAAAAAGAATTTGAAGATTATTTTGATCGAGAAATTCAGAAGTTTCAAAAACTGGCAATGACATGGCTCAAAAATTGTTAGAAATTAGCCAAAAAAGTAATATAATATCTGCGGTATTTTGGGCAATTCCTGAATCAAAATATTTACATTTTGTTTTGAATTTATCCTGGAAAAAAACCTTGAGTTCAAGATATTGACTCCCTCAAACGTGAAAGCCTCATTCGTAAAGTCAAATTATTTAATAATGAAATTACTAATCCTCAGATGCTTTTCACAAATTCTTACTTAAGTCTGACCCAACAACTTTATAAATAGAAACCTCATAAAAAATATCTCAGCTAAAAATATTTCTAGAGGTTGGCCTGGAAAATTATTTCTTAATCAAGACTTCACCTTAAAAAACTTAAAAAATCAACTTTATTCTCAATATTTTAATATTATTCACTTAGCAAATCATGCAGAATTTAAACCCGGAAAACCAGAAAATTCTTATATTCAATTGTGGGATACTCAACTCCATTTAGACGAAATTCAAGAGATTAATTGGAACAATCCTACTGCGAAATTATTAGTTTTAAGTGCTTGTAAAACAGCCGTTGGAGATCGAGATGTGGAGTTAGGTTTTGCTGGATTAGCTTTACAAGCAGGAGTTCAATCTGTACTAGCAAGTTTGTGGTATGTTAACGATATTGGTACGTTGGTTTTAATGAGTGAATTTTATGAAAAGTTAAAAACAGCAGCAACTAAAGCCGAAACAATCAGAAAAACTCAAATTAAAATGATTCAAGGAGATGTATATTTAACGAGGGAAAAATTGAAATTTTCTAGAGGAGAAATTCCTTTACCTCAGAGTTGACAAATCTTGGGAGAAACAGATTTTTCTCATCCTTTCTATTGGTCAGGTTTTACTCTTATTAGTAGTCCTTGGTAAATATTTTTTATGGGCTTTGAAAATGTCAATCTATTTTTTTAGATTTTATAGGAGTTGCTGTGACTACAACTTAAGATTCTGTAAAATTTGATCCTTAATTTGGCTTTTTTTTACAGCACTGAAACATCAGGAATACCGACAAGTAAATATTCTGCATAGTTAATTTCATACATTCTTATTTACTGCTAGTTAACCATTAGCAAATTTAGAAGTATACCTCTGGTGGCTGGAAAAAGACTAACATCCAGAGTAGGTCTGAAGATAGTGGCCAAATTTTAGCAGGACAAATAGCAGCGACATCAAGACTCAACCAATAGTCAAAAATTTATGAACCTAGTTATACCAATTTAAAAATAGAATGCTACAAAAAAAAGGCTGAAAATTATGCCTAAAAAGAACCTCTCCAATCCTTTAAGCTACCTATTTAAATTTTTTATGATTTGTTTATTACTTCTTACTTCTTCTTTGCCGATACTATTTGTAACAAACACTTATCAAATTGGTATTAGGTCTCTGACTGTGGCCTTTATGCTTCGACGGCTGTTTTGGGACTTGAGGAAAAATTGTTATAGATTGAACCAAATTAACTTTTAACTTACTAGAGTAAAGACATTATAAAGTCTTAGCTCTAAATAGTTGGTAAATGTAAAACTATACTTATCAAGAAATAGTATTAATTCTAGTAGCTTTGGAATTTGTCATGGCGGGTTTGAAATATAAATAATTTGGTGTAAAAATTTTCACCCCAGTTATGAAACCTGCTTCAACTTTTTGAATAATTCCAATGTTAACTGAAACAATATAAGTGGTAACCTGACATTAGTGATAAATTATGGATAGTTTAAAAGGACGAAATTTATTAAGTTTAGCAGACTTGAGTTCTGATGAATTAAAAGAAATTTTACAACTGGCAAGCAAACTTAAATCAGGTAAAATAAATCTCAAATGTAATAAAGTCTTGGGGTTATTATTTTCTAAAGCTTCGACACGAACTAGGGTAAGTTTTACCGTGGCAATGTATCAATTGGGAGGTCAAGTTATTGATTTGAATCCTAATGTTACTCAAGTTAGTCGTGGAGAACCTTTAGCTGATACTGCTAGAGTTTTAGACCGATATTTAGATATTTTAGCTATTCGGACTTTTGAGCAAAAAGATTTAGAAACTTTTGCAAGTTATACTCAAATTCCTGTCATTAATGCCCTGACAGATAGGGAACATCCTTGTCAGGTAATGGCTGATTTATTGACCATTCAAGAATGTTTTGGCAAACTAGATGGATTAACTTTAAGTTATTTTGGTGATGGTAATAATATGGCAAATTCTTTATTGTTAGGTTGTGCAATGGTAGGGATGAATGTCAGGATAGCAACTCCATCAAGTTATCTACCAAATTTGGAAATTGTGGAGCAAGCAAAGGCTATTACTAATGGTAAGAGTGAAGTGATAGTTACTGAAGATCCCCAAGTGGCAGTTAAGGGTGCTCAGGTACTTTATACTGATGTTTGGGCAAGTATGGGACAAGAAGAGGAAGCTAATAGTCGAATACCTATTTTTCAGCCTTATCAGGTTAATGAAAAGTTGGTAGAAAGTGCAGCAGATGATGCGATTGTGTTGCATTGTTTACCAGCTCATCGGGATGAAGAAATTACTGATGGAGTGATAGAAGGAGAGCGATCGCGAGTTTGGGATCAAGCAGAAAACAGGATGCACGCTCAAAAAGCTTTATTAGTAAGTCTTTTAGGTAGTGATTAGAGTTTACCAACTGGCAAAGTAGTAGGGACTTTTCATGGAAAGTCCCCACCAGTTTTACAGATGTAAAGATATAGCAGAAGGAAGAAGGAAGAAGAAAGAAGAAAGAAGAAAGAAGGAAGAAAGCAGCTATGCTGTTTGCCCAGCATGACCTAGGAAAGGCAGAAGGAAAAATCTGGCGTTGTCTGAGTTTTAAGCTGTAGATAAAAATAATATTATTCATCCTTATTTTTCTATTCTGTTTGTCACCTATAGAGTTTTTTAACATGCTAAAAAGAAGCATTATTTATTACTAATAATGTTAAATTTTAGAGGTTATTACTTAATTATTATATGCCGACTATCATCATTATATTATTAAAAAAACCTTCAAATACATAACTTTTAAATTTATTATTTTTTTTGATAAATTCTAAAATATTTAACCTTATACTCATATTACTTTATACTTTTGATCCTTTTTTTTGCTGTGGTTAAAGTAAATATAGCACTAAACTAAATCCGCTTTCATCCACATAATATAAATCTATTATTCCCTTAATTGCGTTTTTTTTACTCATATAGCAGTAGAAGCAAAGGGCGCGGACATATAAAAAGCTTAAAACTCAGACAAAGCAAGATTTTTCCTTCTTTATTCTGCTATATAATTTAGGTTCAGCTTGGCTTTTTAGCATTTTTTTATATGATACTAACCCCTTCCTTTTTTTCTAATATTTTTATTTAGGATTGCTATAAATAATATAGACAGTAAATTAATCTATAAAATCCATGATATTCTTAAGTTTGAAACTATGTGCTCAAAAAACAGTCACACACACACAGACTCCCAATTAAACACAAATTTATGCAACTAATTGATTGGCTGATTGTTTTAATATACCTCATCTTAACAATGTGGATGGGACTATATCTTTCTCGCAAAGGTTCAAAAAGTTTAGCAGACTTCTTTGTTTCTGGGCGATCGCTTCCTTGGTGGTTAGCTGGCACGAGTATGGCAGCTACAACTTTCTCTATAGATACTCCTCTATATATTACTGGAGTTGTAGCTAACCGAGGAATTGCTGGTAATTGGGAATGGTGGATTTTTGGTATTTCCCATGTAATAATGATTTATATTTTTGCCAGAATGTGGCGACGTTCTGAAGTTATTACTGATGCAGAATTAACTGAACTTCGTTACGGTGGAAATATGGCTGCTATTCTCCGGGGAGTTAAAGCTTTTATCTTTGCTATTCCTATGAATTGTATTGCCATTGGTTATGCTATGTTAGCCATGGTTAAAGTTGTCGAAGCATTAGAAATTTGGCAAAATTTAGGCATTGATGGTAGTGAAAATAATCTCAAATTACTAAGTGTTATAGGTGTCAGTATATTTGTATTAATTTATGCAGGTTTATCCGGTTTATGGGGAGTAGTTGCCACAGACTTTTTCCAATTTTTCTTAGCACTATTTGGAGCAATTATTGTCGCTTTTTTTGCTGTTAATAGTGTCGGTGGCATCCAAGAATTAATAACAAAAGTTCCTGAAGTAATGCCAGACAAAGATATTTTATCCCTTTCACCTTTAACTATTGGTAAAAATGGCGATGCTTTGATTAATTTTAGTAAAACAGCAGGCATAACTGCCAGTACATTTTTTGCTTATATTGCCCTTCAATGGTGGTCTTGGCGACGAAGTGATGGAGGTGGAGAATTTGTACAAAGATTTGCAGCAGCGAAAAATGAAACAGAAGCAGAAAAAGCAGCCTGGTTATTTAATATCATGCACTATGTTATTAGAACTTGGCCTTGGATTTTAGTAGCTCTAGCATCCATTGTAATTTACCCTAATTTAGAAGACCGAGAATTGGGTTATCCTAAATTAATGATTGACTTTCTTTCCCCAGGAATTTTAGGTATAGTTGTTGCCTCTTTAGTTGCAGCATTTATGAGTACAGTTTCTACCTCAATTAACTGGGGTGCTTCTTTTATTACTAACGATCTATATAGAAGATTTATTAAACCTGATGCAACTCAACCACAATTAGTTTTAGTAGGGCGACTTTCCTCTCTATTAGTAACAGTTTTAGGAGGAATTGCAGCATTTTTAGCAACAGATGTAGCCACAGTATTTAGATTAGTAATAGCCATCGGTACAGGTTCAGGATTAGTATTAATTTTACGTTGGTTTTGGTGTCGAGTAAATGCAGCAGCAGAATTAACCGCTATTGTCGCTAGTTTTTTCGTAGGGATGACAACAAGTTTAGTTCCCGCTTTCAAAATTGAAGACTTTGGTTTGCGAATTATGTTTATTACTGCCACCGTAACATTCCTCTGGGTAACAGCAATGTTTCTCACCCCACGAGAGTCTGATACAACTTTAGACGAATTTTATCGACGAACACTTCCCGGTGGCCCTGGTTGGAAACAGCAAAGGATGAAAACAGGTTTATCTCCAGCACAGGATTTAGGTAAAGATTTACAAAAGGTACTCGCATCTATACTATTATTATTTGGGGCACTTTTGGCAACTGGTGGCTTTCTGTTGCTCAAGCCAAACATTGGCTGGATCTTCCTAATTATTGGAGTTCTCGGTTGGGTTTGGTTGCGACAGCTCAATAAATCAAAAATTTTGCCAATGCCAAGACCAGGATTAGATGATGATGATTTTGTCTAGGGAGGAGTCAGGAGTCAGGAGTCAGGAGTCAGGAGTCAGGAGTCAGGAGTCAGGAGTCAGGAGTCAGGAGTCAGGAGTCAGGAGTCAGGAGTCAGGAGTCAGGAGTCAGGAGAGAAGAGGAGGAGAAAGTTTTTGTCGCTCCGCGACAGATCAAGCGCAGTTACCGAAAAATCGTGGTATAGGCGCCTCCCCTTTTAAGGGGATAAAAAGCGGTCGAGAGATGGTGAGGTTTCCTCGCCATATCTAATCGACCAAGAGAAAATAGAATTCCGTATTTCAAGCCTCTTGCTTTCCTACGGAATGTTGCGAAACAGCTAGAGGTACTGATAACTGATAACTGATAACTGATAACTGATAACTGATAACTGATAACTGAAATGACTGCCTACTGCCTACTCCCTCTTACAGAAATTATCAATTCTTTTCCCCTACTGCCTACTGCCTACTCCCTACTCCCTATTTAATACAAAAACCATGCAAATTTTTCGTCAATATATTGCTCCATTCATAGTTGTAGTCATATTTTTACTCGCTATGGTAGCAGTCAGCGCTCGTATCTTTTTACCAGGGGATCTAGCAGCACCAGCTCCCACAGAGGAATTAAGTTATCCTCAAGAAGAAGCAATGCTATCCACACCCAATGTTCATTTCTGGTAATGTTCAGTGGTTAGCAAGTTAATTCCAAATTACCAACTTCGTAAGGGTTCCGGTATAGACAGAGCAATTCTGGTTAAATTTATGCATCGGACTTATCAAGAACTTTTCCCAGAGCAAAATTTTAGCCATCTTGCTAAAACAGTCGATCGCTATTTATCAACTCAAACTCCTATTTGGTGGGTTGAGGTCATAGATAAACCTGTAACTTCACCAATAGGTTGTCTGTGGTTGGGGAATGCCATAGACCAGGTAGAGGGAGATCGGGTAACTCATATATTTCTGCTGTATGTCTCCCCACCCCATCGACGACTTGGTATCGGTACAGCTTTAGTTACCCATGCAGAAAATTGGGCAAAAGCTAGGGGCGATCGGCAAATTGGTTTGCAAGTGTTTGTCTCTAACCAACCCGCTCTTAATCTTTACCAGAAGTTAGGTTTTCGGTCTGAGTCTATGTTGATGGTAAAATCTTTAAGAATTTAGAATAGCGATCGCCGCCAAATTTGGAGTCACAGATTCTTTATCTAAAGCTTTAGCAGAGGGGCGACTTTATGCTTCTGATTATAAATTACTAGATGGTTTACCCAATGGCAATTTCATCAACGACAATCTTACCCAACAAAAGTATATTTCCGCTCCCATTGCCTTATTTGCCGTTCCTCCACAGGGGTCTTCTTCTCGTTCCTTATTTCCAGTAGCTATTAGCTATCAAAAGACTACCATTAGTAAGGAGTGGGTGTTGTTTACACCACTGGATGTTGATAATCAACAGGAACCTTGGATGAGTGCCAAAAATATTGTGCAAATGGCAGATTCTAATTATCACGAATTGATTTCCCATTTAGGTCGAACTCATTTAGTGGTTGAACCTTTTATTGTTCCGACCTACAATAATTTGCCAGAAAATCATCCTTTGAGAAATTTGCTGATTCCCCATTTCGAGGGAACTGTTTTGATTAATTATGGTGCCCACGCCATTTTAGTTGCTCCTGGAGGACCAGTAGATTCACTCTTAGCTAGCACTATCGGGGCAGATCAATCAATTGCTGGGAAAGGAACCCAGAGTTATTTATTTAACTTTAATGCCATTGATTTTCCTGAAACTTTAGTCAATCGCGGGGTGAATAATTCTGAGACTTTACCTATCTACCCCTACCGAGATGACGGCAAATTAATTTGGGATGCTATTCATACCTGGGTTAATGATTATGTGTCTATTTACTATGCTGACGATGCTGCTATTGTGGCAGATCGAGACTTACAAAATTGGGCAGCTACCTTAGCTTCCTTAGACGGAGGACGAGTACAAAATTTTGGAGAAGATAGTCAAGGACAGATTAAAACGCGAGATTATTTGGTTAAAGCAGTCTCTACGATTATTTTTACCGCCAGTGCGCAACACGCGGCAGTTAATTTTCCCCAAAAAACTTACATGATGTATGTTCCCGCATTTCCTTTAGCTCGTTATCTGATGCCACCTACTAGCATTGAAGATCGGGAAAGTTTTATACAGGGACTACCGTCGTTAAGTCAAGCTCAAAGTCAGATTAAGACACTTTACTTACTTGGTTCAGTTCACTATACGAAACTGGGTAATTATTGTGCATCTGTTTTCCCAGAAAATGAGCAGTTACAAGCGGCTTGGAAAAAATTTCAAGAAAATTTGAATGCAGCAACGACTATTATTAATGAAAGGAATCAAAGTCCTGAGCGTTTGATGCCTTATGAGTTTCTGCTTCCAGAAAATATTCCTCAAAGTATCAATATTTAGGGTTTGCTTTGTGGAAGTCTTTTTGTTGAGGTAGGGATTTTGCCACGGATGCACGGATGGATATTTCAGTTAACTGATAACTGATTAAAAGCGTGCATTAATGAAATGTAACGCGCCGTCTATGCCAAAAATATTTCGGTGCGTTACTCTTTCCTGCGGAATGCTGCGCAAACGCTTTAGGAAAAGGCGGAGCAAGTGCGGCAGCTATGTCGCTGTGTTTGGTGATGATTAATGTTCTATCCCACTATTGTCCAATAGTTAAAGCTGTGTGATGAGCGATCGCTGTGTTTGGTGATGATTAATGTTCTATCCCACTATTGTCCAATAGTTAAAGCTGTGTGATGAGCGATCGCTGTGTTTGGTGATGATTAATGTTCTATCCCACTATTGTCCAATAGTTAAAGCTGTGTGATGAGCGATGGCTGTGTTTGGCAATTATTAATGTTCTATCCCACTATTGTCCAATAGTTAAAGCAGGCTGAGAAAGCGCTCGCTATCTTTCACGATGATTAATGTTCTATCCCACTATTGTCCAATAGTTAAAGCTGGCTGATGAGCGCTCGCTATCTTTCACGATGATTAATGTTCTATCCCACTATTGTCCAATAGTTAAAGCTGTGTGATGAGCGCTCGCTATCTTTCACGATGATTAATGTTCTATCCCACTATTGTCCAATAGTTAAAGCTGTGTGATGAGCGCTCGCTATCTTTCACGATGATTAATGTTCTATCCCACTATTGTCCAATAGTTAAAGCTGTGTGATGAGCGCTCGCTATCTTTCACGATGATTAATGTTCTATCCCACTATTGTCCAATAGTTAAAGCTGTGTGATGAGCGCTCGCTATCTTTCACGATGATTAATGTTCTATCCCACTATTGTCCAATAGTTAAGGCTGGCTGATGAGCGATCGCTGTCTTTCACGATGATTAATGTTCTATCTCACTATTGTCCAATAGTTATTGCTCTGCTGAGAAAGCCATCGCTTTGTTTGGTGATTTATTGATGTTCTATCCCACTATTGTCCAATAGTTATTGCTCTGCTGAGAAAGCCATCGCTGTGTTTGGTGATTATTGATGTTCTATCCCACTATTGTCCAATAGTTAAAGCTGGCCGATTAAATCTCAAAGCTTTTACAGGTATAAAGTTTCAGCCTTTTTTTATCAATAATTGATGTTTGATTCATCTATTGTCCAATAGTTACAGCAGTTTCCGCGCGTTATTGTTGTATATATGCGGAGCAAGTGCAATAGCTATATACTTTCATGCAACAAAGCCCTGGACTACTGATAACTGATAACTGATTAAAGTAGGGTGCGTTGATGCAATGTAACGCACGGTCTATCCCAAATATTTCGGTGCGTTACTACTACTAAATCCTTTTTAATAGATAAAAAATATGAATCGGCGTAAACATGAAATATTGCAACAATATCAACAAGGTGAACGAAATTTTAAAGGAGCTAATCTGAGAGGTTTGTCTTTTAAGGGAAAAGATTTGTCTGATGCAGATTTCAGTTTTGCTGATATTCGGGGTACTAATTTTCGTGGGGCAAATCTAAGGGGGGCTAAGTTTTGTGGAGCTAAGGCAGGGTTACAGAAACGTTGGGTGGTAGTTTTGCTTGCTAGTTCTTTTGTTTTAGTTGGTATATCACTTTTTTTGAATTTACTCATTTCAAATTTGATATTGCAAATATTTCAGTCAAGTAACTTAGAAACTCTAATTTATCGTTTGGTATCCTTAATTCCAATTATTACACTCTGGATAGCATTTATTTGTCAAGGAATAGAAAACGCCTTCGTCCTAGTTGGAGGCTTTGCTGTAGCCGCAGCCATGGTTGGATTTATCGTTGGAACCGGAGCCTTCGTCTTCGCCGGAACCTTTGCCTTAGCCTTAGGTGGAGCCTTCGACGGAACCCTAGCCTTTATCCTAGCCTTCGCCGTAGCGGAATCCTTAGCCTTAGCCTTAGCTGTAGCCTTAGCCTTATATGCATCTTTAGGCCCCTTGATCGAAGCCGGAGACTTCGTCACAGTTGAAGCATTACCACAAACTATTTTCAGTTTTTACCTTGTTTATCGAGCAATAGAAGGAGATGAAAAATATGTTTTTATTGTTAACACAGCTATTGCTTTTGCTGCCATAGGTGGAACATCTTTTGGAGATGCAAATTTAACTAATGCTAATTTCATTAATGCTACTCTCAAAAGTACAGATTTTAGAGGAGCGAACATAACCCATGCTTGTTGGAAAAACACGATAAAACTAGACCAAATAAGACCTGGTGAAACTTACCTACAAGATACTAAAGTCAGAGAATTAGTAAAAACTGGTCAAGGAGAAAACATCAACTTAGATCGCTTAAACTGTCTTCAAGGAATCAATCTCCAGGGAGCAAATCTAACTAATGCCAGTTTCATAGAAGCGAATCTCAACTCAGCCAACCTTCAAGATGCAAACCTTTCTCGTGCTAAATTAGTAGGAACATTTTTAGACCAAGCTGACCTCACAGGAGCAACTTTAACCGGAGCTTTTCTTGAAGACTGGGGGATAACAACCACAACTAAACTAGACGGTATCAAATGTGATTATGTTTATATGCGACTGCCTCCAGATAAACGACCAGACTTTCTCAAACTTCCACCAGAAGAAAGTTTAGATGAGCGTGTGCGCCGAAAACCTGCCGATGAAGATAAATTTTTTGCAGAAGGGGAGTTTGCAGAATTTATCAAACCTTTAGTGAATACCTTAGACCTTTATCATAATCAAGGAGTAGACCCCCGAATAGCTGCATATTCATTTGAGAAACTACAAAAAGACCATCCAGAAGCAGAAATAAAAATGCGTTCTATGGAGGTTCGAGGCGAAAATAATGACAAATTATTGATTAGAGCTGACACTACACCTGAAGCTAACCATGCAGTATTAGATAAAGAATATTTCGATACTTATAATGAGTTAAAAGCACTTTCAGCAGAACAACTTCGAGCAGTATTGGCAGAGAGAGAAAAAGATATTCAATGGTATAAAGGTGTATTAAGTGCAGCAGTTAATCGCCCTAGTGTTAATATAGAAAAAAATAGTAATCAAGGAGATTTAATTATGTCAGGAAGTAGTGGAGATAAAATTGATATCCATGAAAATTATGGTGGAGTTGGCAACCAAGGAGAAATTCAGGGTTTAGCTGGTAAAGGAGAAATTCAGGGTTTAGCTGGTAAAGGAGAAATTAAAGACTCAAAAATTGCTCGTACAATTTATGAATCTCAGGAACAAAATTTAGCACAAGCAGCAAAAGATATTCAAGAATTATTAGAGCAACTAGATGAAACTTACCCCTCAGATACAACGGCAGGCAAAATGAAAATTGCTACAGAAGTAATTACACAAATTGATAATAATTCAACTAAAGCAGAAAGAATATTCAGTGCGATAAAAGCTGGTGGAGTTTCTGCTGTTGAACAATTACTAAATCATCCTGCTAGTAGTTTTGTTATTGCAGCGTTAGAAGATTGGCAAAAGAGTAAATAATCAGAAGAAACCGGGTTTATTGCCCCGATTATTTGTTCAAATCACGAAATTTTAGGTGAAAAAGTTCATTATGATAATTTTCAAGAGACAGAAATTACTTATAGCAATTATCGAATCGATGAGGTACACCTACGATCCCCCTAAATCCCCCTTGAAAAGGGGGACTTTGTTTCAAAGAAATCATATTCCCTTGGCTACTTGACTTTAAGGAAATTTCGGATTTTCTTGTCTCCCTCTCCCTATTTCTGGAGCTACTGAATAACTGATAACTGAACTGCAATGACTGAACAACCTGATACTAACTCCCCAACATCTAATTCTGAACAGTCCGCTCAACCGACTGAAGATGTAAAAACAGAATCAAAAACAGACTCTTGGCAAAATCGTATTGGTGGAATTTGGCATGATACCAGCAACCGTGTAATGAAACTGTTACCCGTAGACCGGGCAGCACAAACATTAGTAGAATGGTTTAGCGTTGATGAAGCCAAAGTAGCCGAAATATTAACAAAAGTACGCGCAGAACTTCCCACCACTGAAGCACTATTAATTGGTAAACCCCAAGCAGGTAAAAGTTCCATCGTGCGTGCTTTAACAGGAGTTTCTCCAGAAATAGTCGGTCAAGGATTTCGCCCTCATACCCAACATACCGAACGTTATGCTTATCCTTCCGACGATTTGCCCTTATTGATTTTCACTGATACTGTGGGGTTGGGAGATGTGAAACAGGAAACACCAGTTATTATTGACGAACTCCTCGGAGAGTTACAGCAAGAAAGTAACCGCGCCAGAATATTGATTTTGACCGTAAAAATAAATGATTTTGCTACTGATACATTACGACAGATAGCAGAACAGTTGCGACAAGAATATCCAAATATTCCCTGTCTTTTAGCAGTAACTTGTCTCCATGAAGTTTATCCTAACCCTACTGATGACCATCCCGAATACCCTCCAGAATATGAAGAAATAAACCGTGCTTTTGTTTCTATTCAGGAAGATTTTGGGAAGTTGAGCGATCGCTCTGTACTTATCGATTTTACCCTAGAAGAGGATGACTACAATCCTGTATTTTATGGTTTAGAAGCCTTTCGAGATAGTTTAGCAGAATTACTTCCAGAAGCAGAAGCACGAACAATTTATCAATTATTAGACGAACAAGCAAGCAAACAACTGGGCAATATTTATAGAGATGTGGGGCGACGTTATATTTTATCATTTACTATTATGGCAGCCACCGCAGCAGCAGTACCTCTACCTTTTGCGACAATGCCAGTATTAACAGCGTTGCAAGTGTCCATGGTAGGTTTATTAGGAAATTTGTATGGGCAAACAATATCCCCATCTCAAGCAGGAGGAGTTGTTAGTGTTATTGGTGGCGGTTTTGTTGCTCAAGCAGTAGGACGAGAGTTAGTGAAATTTATACCAGGATTTGGTAGC
This sequence comes from Okeania sp. SIO2C2, assembly GCF_010692625.1. Lineage (NCBI taxonomy): Bacteria > Bacillati > Cyanobacteriota > Cyanophyceae > Oscillatoriales > Microcoleaceae > Okeania > Okeania sp. SIO2C2. The sequence continues at coordinate 11,649 of NZ_JAAHGM010000022.1, read as the reverse complement.
GCGATCGCTGCTTCTTGGTCTGCTGCATATACTTGGGCGTTAGGTGAGAGTGCCTGTGTTTATTTCGGAGATTTGATGGGAGGGAAAAAGCCAGATCCAGAGAAAATTCAAGGTGTGATGCAGGAAGCGTTTGAGTCAGCGAAAGATAGATTTAAAGGGCTATCAACAGTATTAAAATAATTAGACAAAGTTATACATAATTAGATATTTATTGTGATATACTAGATTTATGTCTAATTTATTAAACTATTAAAAAAGGTGGCAGATCAATTGAAATGCAATCAATCAAGACCAAATTAAAAGTTAACAATTACCAAAAAACAATACTTGCTAAACACGCAGGTGTAGCCCGTCATGCTTATAATTGGGGATTAGCAACTTGCATTTCTGAATACAAGGAAACCAAGAAACGGCCTAGTGCTATCACTTTACATAAACGTTTGATTGCTGAAGTTAAAAGTGAAAATCCCTGGTATTATGAAGTATCAAAATGTGCCCCTCAACAAGCATTAAGAGATTTAGAAAGGGCATTTAAAAACTTTCTAACTATTCCCGGACGTGGATTTCCGGTCTTTAAGAAAAAAGGGAAAAAAGACAGTTTCTATTTAGAAGGAAGCATTAAAATCCTGAAAGGAAACTATATAAAGCTGCCAAGGATAGGAATAGTAAAAACCTATGAAATCTTACCTTCTGTACCAGTCAAAAATGTGAGAATCTCAAAAAAAGCAGACAACTGGTACATTAGTTTTAAATATGATGATCAACCAACTCCTACTGCTAAAGAACGAGATATTATTGGTGTAGATGTAGGTATAAACGCTCTAGCAACTTGTAGTGATGGAACAACCTACGCTAACGTCAAAGCTTACAAACAAGCTAAAAAACGATTAGTTCGTCATCAACGTGCAGTCAGCAAAAAAGTTATTGGCTCCAAAAACAGAATTAAAGCAGTAAAAAAATTAGCTAAAGTCCACAAAAAAGTCGCTGATATTAGAGCAGATGCACTACATAAACTCACTTCATGGTTAGCTAAGAACCACAGCACCATAGTAATTGAGGATTTGAATGTTAGTGGAATGCTCAAAAATCACAAACTAGCAAGTGCCATAGCAGACTGTGGCTTTTATGAGTTTAAGCGTCAGTTATCATACAAGTGTGAGTGGTATGGAAGCCAGCTAGTGATCGCAGATAGATTTTATCCAAGTTCTCAAATATGTTCTCAGTGTGGGCATAAACAGAAAATGCCATTGAGTGTGAGGACGTATGAATGTAGTGCCTGTGGTTTTACTGCTGACAGAGACTTGAATGCTGCTGTCAACCTAGAAAACTATGTGAGTCAGTAGGTGGAGTTCCCACCGATTTGAAGCCTGTGGAGAAGATAAGTTGCAGACTGCGGTCAGTGGTCTTCTGTGTTTGCGCAGCATTGCGTCAGCAAAACAGGAAGCTAGCTCCAAAACCCTCATGGGTAAGTTTGGGTAAGTTTAGTAGAACGGATGAAAAGTTGAGTAGAAATTGCACTTAGTATCACGCCCGCTCGGGTAGTGCGTTCATCAAGTTCTTAGGTGGTAGGTGTAAATTCAAGAGGGAACACTGGAAACGGAGCAAAAATTTGGGATCTTCCTGTAGTGTATCAAGAAAGTGTGGGAATGGTAAAATTATCATTGTCCCTCAATACTTTCTATTCTAATAGACATCTCCTCCAAAAGAGGCAGTAGGCAGCTTTGCTGTAGGCAGCAGGGAACCCACCCCTAACCCCTCCCCCTCCTGGGAGGGGAAATAATTGATATATCTAGTGTGATAATTGATTTGATTTTTTATTATAGGAGATGTCTAATATAGCGCTGTGCGCAGGCAACAGGCAACAGGCAACAGCTCCGGAAGGGGGAATAAATTGCCGATAATATAAGAATCTATCCCATTAATAGTCAAATTATGATGAAGCTATCCCACTATTTTTAACAAGTTTATTTGTTTAAGTAAAATGTGTTTGAAAAGCTTGATTTTTCGTTTTTAACTATCAACATATTTAGAGTTTTTAGCAAAAGTCTGGCGTTGCATCACTGGGGGATGATTTCTAATTAAGTAGAAAATTTGAATTTACGCGATCACCAGCCAAATAATGAAGATAAATTGTCCAAAATGTGACTCTAATAATATTAGAAAAAATGGTCGAAGAAGGGGTAAACAAAATTATCAATGTCACAGTTGTGGTCGCCAAGAAGATTGAATATTATTCTCAACTGGGTTATTCAAAAAAAGTTAAAGAGCAATGTTTAACTATGTACCTTAATGGCAACGGATTTAGAGCTATTGAACGAATTACTAAAGTCAATCATCATACAGTTATTCGTATTCGTTAAACCAGCAGGTAATCAGTTGCCAGAAGATCATCAAAATTCTAGAAGGCCACAGGTAGGTCAACTCTCTGGAGTTACAAACATTTATCGGTAAAAAAAAACAAGGTCTGGGTCTGGACAGCTTTAGATCAGGATTACTCTGAGATTTGAGAATATGTAATCGGGGATAGAAGTGCAGGAACATTGGAAAAATTATGGGAAAAAATCAAGGATTGGAATTGCTATTTTTGGATAACAGATGGATATCAAGTTTACCCAAAATTTCAACAGTAATGGAGACCAAATCATTAGTAAAACATCTATGACTAGAGTAGAGGGAGAAAATAGTAGATTACGTGATTATTTAGCTAGACTACATCGCAAAACATTTTGTGACTCGCGCGTCAAAGGAGATGTCCTAGATTGTCAATCAAACTACTGATTTATGATTTGCTCATAGCAAAAACTTTCTCATATAATCTGAGTTAAATTCTGTGATTCTTTGATTTGGCGATCGCTCTCCCAATTAAAAACCTTTCTCTTAGGAAGAAATCACACATCATCTCGCAATGGTGCAACGCCAAAAGTCTTATTAGTGGGATAGGTTTTTTGTAATTCTCTCTCCTCCTGACTCCTGACTCCCCCTTCTGGGAGGGGCGCGCGGGTGGGTTGACTCCTAAGTAATTAGGATTAATATCATACACGTGCTTCAGCAACGCCGAGAAAAGTAGCCTAGTTTGATGAAGATTTGATGAAGATGTAGCCTAGTTTAATGAAGTTTTGATGAAGATTTGATTAAAATTCTAATTTCCTATTGCTTTTGTTTTTTTTTAAGATTATCGTTGTGATTAAAGATAACCAAATAAAAGGAAACAACCATGAAAAGTCTTAACTATAGCCAACTCAACCCAGAGCAAAAAGAACAAATCAGCAATTTAATTGCACAGATGGAAGGGCAACAACAAAATAGCAACTGTGCTGTTCGCTTCGTTGCTCGCGGCGCTACTGGTGGTGAGTTTGGCGGTGGCAAAGGCTACTCCCCTATTTTTAACTAATAGAGTAGACTAAAATCAAGGATTTGATCTAGCCTTCTTCCAAATAGATCGAGATTGAAATGCCTCAATAATAAAAGGAAACAACCATGAAAAGTCT
>NZ_JAAHGM010000022.1:0-8061 GCF_010692625.1 Okeania sp. SIO2C2 | reverse complement strand
GGCAAAGGCTACTCCCCTATTTTTAACTAATAGAGTAGACTAAAATCAAGGATTTGATCTAGCCTTCTTCCAAATAGATCGAGATTGAAATGCCTCAATAATAAAAGGAAACAACCATGAAAAGTCTTAACTATAGCCAACTCAACCCAGAACAAAAACAACAAGTCAGCAATTTAATTGCACAGATGGAAGGGCAACAACAAAATAGCAACTGTGCTGTTCGCTTCGTTGCTCGCGGCGCTACTGGTGGTGAGTTTGGCGGCGGCAAAGGCTACTCCCCTATTTTTAACTAATAGAGTAGACTAAAATCAAGGATTTGATCTAGCCTTCTTCCAAATAGATCGAGATTGAAATGCCTCAATAATAAAAGGAAACAACCATGAAAAGTCTTAACTATAGCCAACTCAACCCAGAACAAAAACAACAAGTCAGCAATTTAATTGCACAGATGGAAGGGCAACAACAAAATAGCAACTGTGCTGTTCGCTTCGTTGCTCGCGGCGCTACTGGTGGTGAGTTTGGCGGCGGCAAAGGCTACTCTGGCGGCGGCCCTATTTTTAACTAATAGAGTAGACTAAAATCAAGGATTTGATCTAGCCTTCTTCCAAATAGATCGAGATTGAAATGCTGTTGGTTCAACCATGAATATCTATGGATAAGTAACCAACTCAAACAGTAGGGACGTTGTATACAATGTCCCTACTATAATATTAAAATCAGGACTTACGCAGAAACCGGGTTTATAAAGGAAATTTCGTGGTTTGAACAACAAGAGCAGGGCAATAAACCCGGTTTATTGGTTGGGAAAGCGTAAGTCCTGAAAATGTAAAAGTAAAGTTATTCTATTAGATGTAGATGGAGCTGTAATGTCAATAAACACAGAGCTAGACCTTAAAATAGGTGAAGATCAATATGAATTTGGTCAATCAAGTTTTTTTTGGAGTGACCCTAAACTTTTTGACGATCGCCAACAGCAGAATATTAATACCCTGATCGCCATACAACAAGTTTTGATGCGTCACCCTAGGTTTGAAGGTTCTGAGGAAGACATTTCAGAGATTAAAGAATTTTTAGAAGTTTATCAAAAAATCGCCACAGAAGCATCAGAAAAATTTACCTTAATCTGGTCAGATCCTTTTGCCAATCATTGGTGTCTATTGGCGTTAGACCTAGTCACAGCAACCCTGACGAAGAAACCTTTACCCCTCGTTACTCAGGAATATTGTCAGGCAATTCAACAAAAAACACCCCTTCAAGCACTAATCCTTCACCTCAATCAATTTAAGCTATTTGCGCTTGCTTACGGTTTTCTGTCTCAGCAAAGTTATCAATTTAAAACCCCTTTAATTTGTCGTTTACCAGTAGCGATTCCAGGTACATCTCTTTACCTAGAAGGGAATGGAAAAATAGAAATTTACGGTATTAATTCAGAAAAATTAGAAGTTGTAGTTGCAAACAACAAACAAACCCTAGAATTAACCCCAGATGCAACATTAGCTGACGAGAATTTGAAAGTAGGCAAATGCCCAACCATTCAACTTCCCAGTCGGGAATTACGATTGCAACCTTATTGTTTTAATTCTCCTGCTTTTCCAGATGGTCAAACAGTTGTTGAAACAGGAATGAGCTATCAGGGAAAATATGTCACCCTAGTTAAAGACGGATTAGCACTAATCGAGCAATACCATCCTCAGACTTTCGAGCAATTGCATTATTTTATGCAGGTATTAGCTCTCAAATCGATAGATGTAGGAACTTTCACCAACCTCACTAGCTCAGATTTTTCAGGCGCTCTAATTTGTAGCGTGATTGAAAATCCCTATAGATTAGCTGATAACTTTATTCACGAGTTTCACCACAACCGTTTATTCTTGATTGAACAAAATAATCCCCTTTTATTGGATTCAGTTGAAGATGCTCAAGCTAACAATTTGTATTATTCGCCTTGGCGTTTCGATTTGCGTCCCCTACGAGGAATTTTCCATGCCATATATGTTTATACACCTGTTGCTCAGTTTTGGTTAAATGTTTATCGAGCAAACCCTACTGGTGAACTTTTAGACTTTACCAAAAGTCAACTTATTAAGATTCCTTTACAACTGCAAATCGGACTTGAGCAGTTGCGCAAATATGCCAAATTCACTCCGGTAGGTCAGGATCTTTTTAATGAATTAGAAAGACAACTTGCTCAGATTAACCAAGAAATTGCTCAACTTCAAATCCCCTCAGATGTTCCAGACTTAGACTTTCAACGAAATGGGTCTTTTCTTTATAATCTACGACCAGGAACTGCCCAATTTTTGACAGTTAAAGAAGCAACGTTAAATCACATCAAACGTTTTGATTATTTTAAACAAATTGACACTCAATTACAAGCAAGTTTAGGTTTAGATGGGTTCTCTAAAAATGGAATAGAAGAAAAAGTAGCAGCGATCGCCTACGGGGAAAGATTAACGGGAACTCTTGAGTTCGTATCTTCCCTAGCAGAAACTTTAAAAGAAAAAATAGATCGCTTTTCTGAAAGCAAATTTGTTGATTTGAGGGAGGAGCAAGGAGTAACCAGAACCTATGGCGACTTGTGGCAACAGTCTACAACTTTACTCAGTTACTTACAAGCGCAAGGTTTATCTCCTGGAGACTTTATTATTATTCATGTTGAACATTGTGATGATTTTGTAGCAGCGGTTTGGAGTTGTTTTTTAGGTGGTTTTGTTCCCGTTCCTGTGGCAACTTCCTCCAATAGTTCTAACACAACTACTCAAAATGCCAAACTGCAACAGGTTTGGCAAGGGTTAGATAATCCTGTAATTTTGACAACCAAGAATCTGACAGAAACAATTAACGATATTCTCAAAGATTCTACTCCTAACCTACTAACTATCGAAAAATCTCAAGAATTTGCTCCCAGTCAGAATTTCCATTCCAACCAACCTGAAGATTTAGCTCTATTGCTCACCAGTTCGGGTACAACAGGTACTCCAAAACTGATTTCTTTTGATGCTGTCACAGTTATTAGCCAATTTTTGTCAGGAAATGAGAAATCCGATCCGTCTTACTGCTCGTTGACTTGGGTTCCTTTTGATAATGCTTCAGGATTTGGTATTGTTAACCCAAGATTGGGTAAAAATCTTTATCTTCCCGCAGAACGCTTTTTCGGAAACCCTATACTTTGGTTAGATATTGTCGATCAATACAAGGTGAAGGGAACGGTCTTAACTAACTTTGCTATGACACAGATTATGGAGCAAATTCAGGAAATTTCCGAACCTCACTGGGATTTGACTTCAATCGAAACCATTGGTTTAGGTGCAGAAAAAATTGTGCCTCAAATTTGCCGTTCTTTTTTACAGACCTTACAACCATTGGGATTGGGTGCGGATGTCCTTAATGTTGGTTATGGTCTTTCTGAAACGGGAGTTGTTGCCAGTAACCGTGAGTGGATAGCAATGGGTTATAACCAGCGTGGCGAACAATTTGTGCAAATTGGTCAACCTTTACCGGGTTGTGGAATTCGTATTGTTGATGATCAGAATAATTTACTCAATGAGGGTGAAGTTGGTCGTATTCAGATTTGGGGTGTCAACAGAACTGGTGTATATTACAATAATCCAACTTTGAATAGGACACTTTTTACAGAAGATGGTTGGTTGAATACTGGAGATTTAGGATTTCTCAATCACAATTACCTGACGGTGACAGGACGAGAAAAGGAGATCGTCATTATCAATGGTAAGAATTATTCCTGTCAGGAAATTGAATTAGTAGTCGAAGCAGTTGAAGGGGTTGAACCTTCTTATGCTGTTGCCTGTAATATTCGACAACAAGAAAGTGATACTGATGAGTTAGCTATTTTCTTCAATACACTAATTACGGAAGAAAGTCAATTAGCCAAATTAGCTAAAGAAATTCGGGGAAAAGTAACTCAAACCTTGGGTATAAATCCCAATCATATAGTTTTAACTGAAAAATCAGCGATTCCGAGAACAACAACGGGTAAGATTAAACGCTTACAACTTAAACAGAGTTTGGAAACTGGTGAATTTGATGCCATCATCAAATGGATGGATGCACTCATTCAGCAAACGTTAGAACATACATTTGTTTGTCCTCGCAACGAATTAGAACGCCAACTGACTCAGATTTGGGAAAAAGTTTTAGGAATTCAACCTATCGGAATCTATAATAATTTCTTCGATTTAGGAGGACAGTCTATCTTAGCAGTTAAACTATTGGCTGAAATTGAAAAAACTGTTCAGAAAGATATACCTTTAGCTGCTCTGTTTCAAGCTCCAACAGTTGAAAAACTAGCGAAGATTTTATCTGAAGAGAAATGGTCATCATCTTGGCAATCATTAGTCCCTATTCAACCACTGGGCGATAAAACACCGTTATTCGCTATTCATCTTCTCGGTGAAGGTTTAAGTTTTTACCGACCTTTGGCAAGTTATTTGGGTCAAAGACAACCCATTTATGGGTTAAATTATGGATTAGCGGCAAAAAAAGGGAAAAAAGAAAAAGTTTCTCTACCTCCTACTAAAGATTTAGCAGCTCACTACATTCAAGAAATGCAGGCTTTTCAGCCCCAAGGACCTTATATATTATTAGGTGTATCTAATGGAGGAAATGTAGCTTTTGAAATGGCAAAACAGCTTCACGCACAAGGTCAAACAGTTGCCAAGTTATTTTTGTTTGATACCATACATCCAAATGTTAAGCTTCCCCCAAACTGGAACAAGATTTCTCGTTTCCAGAAATTAATTTTAAATGTGATACGAAATATTGATATTCATTGGGGTAATTTTCTATTATTTGAACCTCAAGAGAGACTACCTTACTTATTCGACAAGGTACAAAAATTGTTAACTAAGTTGTTTACCCAATTTCCTAAAAAATTATATCTATCTATTAGGTCATCAACTTCTAATGTTACTAAAAAGCATCACAAAATAAATTCTCAGTCTGTATCTCCTCAATGCTATACACCACATTCATATCCGGGTAAAATAACTCTTTTTAAAGCTAAACATACAACTATAACATCTTCCGATCCTACAAATGGATGGGAATGTGTAGCTGAAGAAGGACTAGAAATTTATAACATTCATGGCGCTCATAGTAAGATTCTCTCAGAACCCAGTGTGCGCATCTTAGCTGAAAAAATGAGGTCTTGTCTACAAAGCACTCTAGACATTGACTCATAATTTACATCTTTCCATCCAGGGGTTATATCATGTCCGGATAATTAGTGATAAAAAAAACTTTCTCCTTCTTCTTCTTTCTTCCCTCCTGACTCCTGAGGACTGACTCCTGACTCCTTCATCGTTTATTTATAACTGTTCAACCGGACATGATATTAGTTCTTTCTATGACCCATCTAGCTTTAACTGGAACAATTCCTGTTTTTCCTTGCTTTTCTTTGTCTACTTAGGGTTTGCGCTCAAAAGTCTTTTAGTAGGGGTAGGAGACAACCAACCCCTCGCCCCTCCCCCTCCCAGGAGGGGAATACTGGAGACAACCCACCCCTCGCCCCTCCCAGGAGGGGAATACTGGAGAAATAGGAATGAGCGAGGAGGTAGGAGCTAAGTTTTGTCAATTTGGGATTTTTCTACCATAGTCAGCCCAAAATACTAGCTTTTTGCAGCTCACAGGCACCGAAAAGCTGGCACTTTTTTGAACCCCAAAAAGGCTAATACCTTTATTTATCAATACGCGCGAGAATTAATCAGCAAGCCCTACTTATATCATGTTCCCCCTCCGGGGGAGCTACGAATTGCGGTTGAATACTTATAAATAAATGTTGTGAGTCCTCAGGAGTCAGGAGTCAGGAGTCAGGAGGAAATATTGGAGAAAAAGAGGAAATATTGGAGAAAAGTAAAGACAATTTCAGTATTTATTTGATACCGTCGGTACTGTCAGTCCTTAAATTTTATTTATAACTGACCCGTCCGTTAGCGTAGCTCCCCCGGAGGGGGAACATGATATTATAGCGGTTTTCGCAAAGGTAGACTACAAAGCTTCTACTTTTTGCCTTCTGCCTTTAAGCCAAAATCTCTGTATTCTATATTAATCTTCCTATTGTTGAAGTAAAAATAACATATATTTCAATTACTTAAATACTTTAAAACTTGATTCTTAGGGAGTGAAAAAAAGTAGCGATCGCAACCCTCCTACGGATACAAAAAATCATTCATAACTGGCACTAATAATTATTTTAATTACATTAAAATCAAAAAAAAATATTATCTAATACTTGATGACATATTTACATTTAGAAAATATTACTAAAAGTTTCGGAAAATTTGTTGCTAACGATAATATTAATATTTCCATTGCAGCAGGTTCTGTCCACGCTATTATTGGAGAAAATGGTGCAGGAAAAACCACATTAATGAACATATTATCAGGACTATATCAACCAGATTATGGTCAAATTTATCTGGAAGATAAACTGATAGAAATTTCCTCCCCAGGTGTAGCAATAAACTATGGTATTGGGATGATTCATCAGCATTTTATGTTAGTACCAACATTAACAGTTACAGAAAATATTATCTTGGGAAATAGTGGAAAAATTCATCTAAATTTAAGTACAAAATCCGCAGAAATTAACGCTATGGCAAAAGCCTATAATTTAGAAATACCAGTGAATAGTAAAGTAGCAGATTTACCAATAGTTATTCAGCAACGGGTAGAAATTCTCAAGGTACTTTATCGTCAAGCAAAAATTTTAATTTTAGATGAACCTACAGCAGTTTTAACTCCAGCAGAAGTATATTCTTTGCTGAATATTTTGCGAAGGTTAGCAGCAAATAATCACACAATTATTTTGATCAGTCATAAACTAGAAGAAGTAATGAATGTTTGTGATACTGTCACAGTTTTACGTCGGGGAAAAGTGGTAGATACCATCAAAACAGCAGCGATTACTACTCATAAATTAGCTGAAATGATGGTGGGTCGAGAAGTAAATTTAGTTTCTCATAAAATTGCTGCCGAAAAAGGCAAAATTGTTCTAGAAGTGAAAAATATAGAAGTCAAAAATGACCGAGGTTTATCTGTAGTAAATAATTTATCTTTTCAATTGCATAGTGGGGAAATTTTAGGAGTAGCAGGAGTCGATGGCAATGGTCAAAGAGAATTAGCCGATGCTATTAACGGTTTGCGTTTTGTGGAGAAAGGAAAGATCGAATTTGTAGATAATTTAAAAGTGGGATATATTCCCGAAGACCGCCAGAAAATGGGGTTAATTATGAATTTTAGTATTGCTCGGAATTTGATTTTGAAATTATTTAGATTTTTGCCTTTTTGTCGTTATGGTTTTTTGCAGTCTGGAGTAATAAATAATCATGGGAAAAATGCCATAGAAAAATTTGATATTCGTGCCAGTCATCCGCAGTTAAAAGTCAATCAACTTTCTGGAGGAAACCAACAAAAAATTATTCTGGCGCGGGAACTTTCTGGAAAACCAACATTAATTGTAGCGATGCAACCTACCCGTGGTTTAGATATCGGTGCTACAGAATATGTACAAAAAGCTTTACTTGCTCAAAAACAACAAGGGGCAGGTATCTTATATATTTCTACAGAATTAGAAGAAGTCATGGCAATGAGCGATCATATTGCCATTATATATGAAGGTAAGTTTATTGATATTCTAGATGCTGCCACCGCTACAATCGAAGAGGTAGGTTTATTAATGACATCGGGTAAAAAAACATTGATGCCGTAGGTTGGGTTAAGCGCAAGCGCAACCCAACAAAGACCAATGAACCTATCCCACTAATACCAAGCGCAATAAAAGTTTGCTACATTTTCGCATTACAGAGGACTAGGGGAGTGGGTAGGGACGTTACATACAACGTCCGTAAATATACCTCAAAGCCCTAAAAATGGCTAGATCCCTTGGTAATCAAGGAATTATACCTTAATTAGTATATAGAACCCATTTGAGATCTATATAATTATGGTGTAAGAGTCTTTTCGCGCATCAATTTTGAGGAAAAATCATATGAAGGAGTGTTGAATTTTTTGTATGATCTCTCCCCACATCTTCCCTCCTGT
>NZ_JAAHGM010000021.1:52234-118815 GCF_010692625.1 Okeania sp. SIO2C2 | reverse complement strand
TTTCCTTCTTAGCTTCCGACCTCCTTCCCCCATGTCTCCACATCTCCCCATCTCCCCATCCCCCCATCTTCCCATACCCCCATCTCCCCATCTCCCCATCTCCCCATCTCCCCATCTCCCCATCTCCCCATCTTCCCATCTTCCCATCTCCCCATCTCCCCATCTCCCCATCTCCCCATCTCCCCATCTCCCCATCTCCCCATCTCCCCATCTCCCCATCTCCCCATCTCTCAACTACTAGGCGATCGCGTAACCTGTATGGTGTCTTACATTAGGCGGATGAAACCCTAAAACAATATCTGATTTCGGAATTCCTGCCTCAACAAGTTCTGGAGTAATTCCATCTTCAATTCCATCTCGTTGAACCCATATTTTACCATTAATAATTTGAATATGAGTAATGCAACCATGAACGCGACGTTTTTGTTGCCAACCAACATCTAATAGTAAGAAATGGTTACGTTCCTTATCAATAATTAAATACTCTTCAATTTCACCATAAGCATAAGGAATATTCGCGTGTTCTTGAAGAATCTTTTCAATGATATCTCGATATAAATTTAAGTTATCCATTGCACAACCTCCTCTGTTTCTGGTTGGAAAATTAGTAGTTTAACTTGATTAAATTTAACAACAAACTTTGGTAGTTCTTCTGAAAAGAAGTCTGAAAATACGCTTTGAGGAATAGCCATATATAACAAACGTTCTGGAGCTTGCTGGGACAAAATTTGTGCATAGATAATGTATTGACCCAACGCTTGTTCTAAATCCTTAATAGGGGATACACCTAAGAAGCTTTTAATTTCTACTGCAATTCGTTGTCCCTCCTTTTGAGCGGCCAAAAGCTTTTTTGCCCCCAAATCTGCATAAAGCGTCCGACTACCGAATTGAAGTCGTAAAGGGTCGTCAGTAATTGTCCATCCATCCTTCACCAATGCTGTTTTAACTATCTGATGGTAAATATCTTTTGCCATTTCAACCTAATTTAATACAAGCTTATCTTGCAAAAGCCAAAACCTATTATACAGTTATTAATTATAATAAATTTGATATGATTAATCTACTTAACAAGTCCTAATTTTTAGGATTATTTTTTGAATTTGGTATAACTCGAAATGATTCCTTCAAAACGTTTATATTTACTATTATTATTAGGAATGGTCGTTGCGCCAATCATCGCTATTTTGTTCGATCAACAAATAAGTTTGATGGCACTAGCACTGTTTGATTTGATTATCTGTAGTTTGGCTGTTTGGGATGGAGCTACAGTGAAACCTCATCAAGTCAAACTAGCGCGCTACCCTTTACAGAAGCTTTCCATTGGCCGAGATAATCATATTACTATATCGGTTAAGTCTGGCAAACACAGGGCAAATATTATCTTGCATGATGATTATCCCCCAGAATTTGCAACTTCCTCTACTACTCTCTCAGCAATAGTTGAACCTAACAGCAGTCAAGAATTAACTTATCATGTCAACCCCGATAAACGAGGTGAGTTTCAGTGGGGAAATATTCGGGCGCGACAATTGGGACAGTGGGGTTTAGCGTGGCAGCAATGGCAAGTTCCGGCAAGTCAACAGGTGGCAGTTTACCCAGATTTGCTGGGATTACGATCGCTCTCTATCCGTCTCTCTCTCCAAAATACTGGCACGATGCGTCAAAGGCGACATCTGGGAATGGGAACAGAATTTTCCGAACTCCGGGAATATGGTATTGGTGATGATACACGTCTCATTGACTGGAAAGCTACCGCTCGTCGTAGTCGCCCTTTAGTGCGAGTATTGGAACCAGAAACAGAGCAAACTTTGATTATTTTACTTGATGGGGGAAGGTTGATGACTGCCCAGGTGCAGGGTTTAAAGCGGTTTGATTGGGGTTTGAATGCTACTTTGTCATTAGCAATGGGGGGTTTGAGTAGGGGCGATCGCGTGGGAGTGGGAGTATTTGAGCGTCAACTCAGCACTTGGATACCACCAGAGAGGGGAAAAAATCAATTATCAAAATTAATTGAAAGTCTGACACCTATTCAACCAGTTTTGCGGGAACCAGATTATGTTGAGGCAGTTACTAGAGTAGTTAAGCAACAAACCCGTCGTGCTTTGGTAGTGGTAATTACAGATATTGTGGATGCCACTGCTTCTGCGGAACTTTTGGCAGCATTGGCAAGGTTAACGCCTCGTTATTTACCGTTTTGTGTAGCTTTGTGCGACCCATTGGTGGAGAAATTAGCTCAGACTCCCACTGTTTCTGGAGAAAATCAGCAGGTACATGAAAAAAGTCATGCTGCTTATACTCGTGCTGTGGCAATAGATTTATTATCTCAAAGACAGGTTGCTTTTACTCAGTTGAAACAGAAAGGAGTTTTGGTTTTAGATGCGCCAGCAAATCAAATTAGCACAGAATTGGTAGATAGATATTTGCAGCTCAAATCTAGGAATTTACTTTAAGGGAGTAGGGAGTAGGGGAGAAATAATTGATAATTTCTGTACGATAATTGATTTGATGTTTTATTATTGGAGATATCTTTTAGTAAGTGACTGGACTTTGTAAATTTAAATTAGAGAAATAAGGAAGAAGGTCATCTAGGGGATAAGTTATCTGCTAGAAAAGGAAAATTTGGCTTTATCTAAGTTTTAAGCTTTTGATATGTCCGCGTTTTTTTATTAGGCTGTTCATATCTGAAAAATATACCCACTTGGATACTATTCAAATAAACATTTTTCCTTTTCCCGTGCTGGAAAATTATCTAAACCCGATAACGCACCCATAAAAATTATTTTAGGATTTGTTGCTTGACGCAGTGTGGGTAATAGAGATTTTACTAAACGAATAGGTGCTACAAGATTTACTGCTATTACGTTTTCTATATCTCGAACGGAACATTTTTCAAAGGAATATTCGCTGGTAAAAGCTTGAGTTTCCCAAGTACCACCCATATATAAAAGTGCATCTAACGGAGAATTACCTACAGCATTAGTAACAATTTCAATTCCGGTTTTGTTGCTAATATCAGCTTCGATCCAATTACCAAAGTTAGAAGGAGAACGAGAAACTGTGATGAGTTCGGTAGTGGAAGGTACAATGTGTTCCGCAACAGCAGCACCTACACCACGACTAGCACCAATTACTACGACTTTATTAAAATGATTTTTCAAGTTTATATTACCTTTTGTATTGGGTACTTCACTTTATATTTTTCAACGGGAGAAATGAGCTTGATTGGAATAGCTACAGTTCAACAATTAATAATTAACAATTAATAATGAATAATGACTTCTCCTTAGAACAGATAGTATTTGCAAAAAGATTTTTTTTTGATTTTTTGCTGCTTTAATACAATCTTAGGGCGAGGCATTTAACCGATAGATATCCATTTTAATGCCATGAAATATAGTTTAATTTTCGTATCTCATACCCAACTTTTCCAGCACTTTTACTGATGCTATATTTTCTCGTTCAACAATTCCCAGGATTATGGAAATTTGAGTTGTTTAAATGCGTATTGAATTGTTGCTAATGCTGCTTCATTTGCCAACCCATTACCCCAAAACTCAGGAGCAAATCGATATCCAATCTCTTGCTCATGCACTTTGTCAATTTCTTCTATTGCAATTCCACAATAGCCGATTAATTTGTTAGTTTCTTTGAGGATAACAGCCCACTTTTCAAATCCATTTTTTTTGTATGAATTAATAAAACTATGGATTTTTTCTTTGGTTTGTAAGGGTGATAAAATTCCAGTATGAGAAAATTTCATAACTTTTCAATTAGCAAGAATTGGTGCAAGCTGATACAGGTATTGTTGGTGAAAGTCTCTCAATATAAGACGTTGTGTTTCTAAGTAAGCCATAATTTAAAACTATCTATAGTTTAGAGTTATATCAATTTTATCAATCGGGAGAAATGGGAAGAACTAAGATTGACTTTTGCTGCCATATCTTCTAGTAAAATATTATTGCCATAATTAAGGGCAATGTAATCTAATACTTGTTTATAGTATTTGGCAGTGAGCTTTTAGTCAAATTTATTATCAAACGCTAAAGAAAATACTGCTATAATATCAAATCCAGTAGCATTGGTATAATTCAGCATTTAGTAATATAGCAGTCAAAGGAAAGGTTCGGACAAATAAAAAGTTTAAAACTTAGACAAAGTAAGATTTTTTAAACTTCGGTTCTTTCTTCTTCCTTCTGCTATAAGAGTAAATATTGTAGGATAAACTGCCGTTTGCTCTACTGCCAGCAAAAACTATATTATTCAATTTCGACCTAACAATTTATTAGCGAACGCTAAACTACTTCATCATAAATTATCCTCAACTTTTTCCCATCATAAACTGAACTAAACCAGGGAATAATCGATAAGTTTCTGTTGCTAAAACAACCGGACCTACTACTACTTCAGACTGCTTATTTTTCACAGCATTCCAGATAGCTTCAGCAATATCTTTTGGCTGACTAACAAAATTAGATGTTAAAACAGAGTTCATTTGTTGACGACTACTTTCTACTTCAGAATTATCTCCACCACGAAACTGCGCTCTTTCCATAAAATCGCTATTAATAACCCCTGGTTGTACAGAACTAACATTAATTCCTTTTGACTGTAATTCCAGACGTAAAGTATCAGTTAATCCAGTAACTGCATATTTACTAGCACAATAGGCAGTCATATTTGGCAAAGGCATTTTCCCACCAAAAGAACCAACATTAACAATTGTGCCAGATTGATTTTCCAAAAAATGGGGTAATAAAGCTTTTATTGTATTCACATAACCGAAAAAATTGACATTCATTAATTGTTGAAAATCTTCTAATTTTGTATGCTCCATTGCACCAGTCAAACAAACACCAGCATTATTAACTAATATATCGATTTTGTCATAAAAATCTATAGCTTTCTGCACCAAATATTCCACTTGTTTAACATCAGTAACATCAGTAGGAATAGCCAAAGCAGAACGACCGTTTGCCCTAACTTCATTAGCTGTTTCGACTAATTTATCTAATGTTCTAGCAGCTAAGACAATATTATATCCTTTTCTAGCAAATAAAAGTGCTGTTGCTTTGCCACAACCTTGAGAAGCACCAGTAATTAAAACTGTTGGTAGCATTGTTTTTTTGTGAATAATTAAAATTTGATATGTACAGCAGAAGGAAGAAAGAAGAAGGAAAAAACTTCCATTGTCTGAGTTTTGAGTTTTTGATATGTCCTAACCTTTCCTTCGACTGCTATATAGAAAATAGTGTAACGCAACTATAAGAAAAAAGGAAAATTTACTAAAAAAAAGAGTTTATACTATTTCTCGCGTATTCTTGCTACATCTTATTGAGGGTAGGTAGGGAGGTTACATGCAACCTCCGTAAGTCCTAGGGTTTCTAGGAATAATATATCTTCACTTAGTGCCTAGAATTGTTAAAAACATTATTGAAGTTTACTTATTATATCATGTCCGTTGGTATCGTTTGTGTAAACCCAAGGGTGAATATCTACAGTAAATTTAGGTTTTTTTCTTGCTCAATAGCCTTCTTCCCTCTTCCTTCTTCCTTACCTTCGCGCTTACAATACCAATGCTACCGGACATGATATTACTTAATAATTGAAGTCTTGAGGAAATATAGCATTAATGCGGGGTTGGTGATTTGAGGTATGATATCATGTCCGGATAAGAGCGCTATAGAACTCCGTTCCGCGCTCCGCAATGATGCTGACGCAACGCTTCGCGTTAACGTGCGTTGTGCACCAGCAAACAAAAAACTTTCTCCTTCTACTGTTCTTTCTTCTTCTTTCTTCCCTCATGAGTTCTGATATCCCCCTCCCAGGAGGGGGAGGGGCGAGGGGTGGGTTGACTCCTAAGTAATAAAGATTAATATTATACACGCGCTTCAGCAACGCCAGCATTAATGCTTATGAATTGGTATTACAGCAATTATAGCAACCGCAAGGTTGGTGTTTAACAATTAGTGCGAGCATCTTGCTCGCGTCATGAATCATCATAATTACCCGATGTCCTAATATGAAATAGACATCTCCTCCACGCATAGGCAGTAGGCATTAAGCAGTAGGCAGTAGGGAGAAATAATTGATATATCTAGTGTGAGAATTGATTTTATTTTTGATTTTTACCAGATGTCTAATAGACATCTCCTCCAAAAGAGGGAGCAGGGAACAGGAATAAACAATTGACAATTTATAGATAAGAATTGCTTTTATTTTCGATTTTTGCAGATGTCTATTCTTTCCGCTTAATTAAGCTACCACCTAAAACCTACCACTTACCACCTACCACCTTCTTCAAAATCTACTCATCTTTTAACTTTCTTTTTCCTCTCATCCTTGCCAAAATTTGTAGGTCAACACTTTGATCGGTTTC
Organism: Okeania sp. SIO2C2; assembly: GCF_010692625.1. Lineage (NCBI taxonomy): Bacteria > Bacillati > Cyanobacteriota > Cyanophyceae > Oscillatoriales > Microcoleaceae > Okeania > Okeania sp. SIO2C2. The sequence goes on along the minus strand of NZ_JAAHGM010000021.1, from coordinate 112,439 downwards.
ATCCACAATTTCACCAGTTAATTCTTCCAATACATCTTCCAGAGTAACCACCCCCGACATTCCTCCATATTCATCTAAAACTACCATCAAATGTTGACGATTTTTCTGAAATTCTTTTAGCAATAGATCCACTCTCAATGTATCAGGAACAAATCTAACATCTCGCATAAAATCAGAAACTTTATTACTATCTTTTCCTTCTATAATTCCTTTAAATAATTCATTTTTCAACGCTACACCAAGTACATCATCTATAGAATCTCCAATTACAATAATGCGACTATGTTGAGAAGCAATAATATCCGACTTTACCTCATCTAAAGTTGCATTAGCGTATAGATAAGTTGTCGCTATTCGAGGTGTCATAATATCAAAAGAATTTTTGTCATTGAGCCGAAATACTCTTCTAATCATTTCAGCTTCATCACCCTCAATAACTCCTTCCTTATATCCTACTCTGGTCAAAAACATAATTTCTGCTTCATTAGTGGTGGGTAATGTCTGCCCCTTAGTAAAAGGAGAAGTAATTTTTTCCATCAACCAAACTATAGGAGTAAATATAAAAGTTAACCCTTGGACAGGTATAGCCACAGTTAAGGAAAATTGCATGGCATAACGTTCACCTAAAGTTTTAGGAATAATTTCCCCAAAAACTATTACCAAAAAAGTTAATATTGCAGAAAAAACTCCTAACCAAGCATTTCCCAAAACCGAAGCTGCAATATTACCAATTAAAATACTACCAACTATATTAAAAATGTTATTAATAATCACAACAGTAGCAATTGGGCGATTAATTTTTTTCCTAATTCCCCACAGTGCTAATGCTGCTGGTTTTTTAGAGTGTGCTAACTGTTGTACTTTAATGGAAGAAACTGAAAGTAAGGCTGTTTCAGTAGCAGAGCAAAGAGCAGAACCTATGAGAATAATTAAAACTATAATAGTTAGCTTTAGCATACTTAACTAATAATTGGTTAAACTCAATTATACCATTTTTTATTTTCTGATGAAATCTTCTAACTGGCGAATTATATTAGTTTTAGCTATCGGTATTTTGGCAATATCTACAGGTGCAATATTAATCAGGTTGGCAAGTCTCTCTGCTGGCATGAGTGGGGTAGAGTTTAGTCTCGTAATAGCTGCCTCGCGGGTGACGATCGCTGCTTTATTATTAGTACCCGCATGGTCGAAAATTCAGTGGCAGAGTCTCCAGTCGGGAGCAATACCCTATGCAGTAGGAGCAGGAGTTTGCCTCGCAGTCCATTTTGCTTTTTGGATTACTTCTTTATCCTACACTTCGATCGCGGCCTCTACCAGTCTAGTAAATACTAATCCAATCTGGGTAGCTTTGTTGTCGCGGTGGTGGTTGAAGGAAAGACTTTCTCCTCAGACAGTTATTGGCATAGTAATAGCTATGGTTGGAGGGTTAACCATTGGTTTAGCAGATATTGGTGGGGGGTATACAGGTATTAACCCTCTCCTGGGAAACTTTTTGGCTATGATGGGAGCTTGGGCAGTGAGTTTATATATACTTCTAGGACGGGAAGCTCAAACTAAAGGGTTTAGTGTTGGTGGCTATCTTGTGGTAGTTTTTACTGTAGCTGGAATTGTATTATTGCCTCTTCCCTTAATTTTAGGTGTTGGTTACTCTGGTTATCCTGGTTTAGTTTACTTTTACTTATTATTGATGGCATTATTTCCTCAATTAATCGGGCATACAAGTTTGATGTGGGCAGTACGCTGGTTGTCTCCTACTTTAGTTACTTTGGCAATTTTATTTGAACCTGTTGGAGCTAGTTTTTTAGGTTATTTATTCTTTGGTGAAGTTCCTTCTATCATGGTTTTTTTTGGTGCAATTATATTGTTAATTGGAGTGGCGATCGCTGCTCTTACTTCAAAACAAAAATAAACCGAAAATGTCAGGATTTTAAATTATACTTCATCCATGCACTCAATACTGAAAAAAAATTACCGAATAATTAAGGTTTAAAGCAGAAGCTTTAAAGGAGAAACAAGCGGTCAAGGGATGGCGAGGAGACCTCGCCATATTCAATCGACCAAGAGAGAAAAATTTTTCCTGTTCGTCAATCCTATCCGCTTTCAAGGAGAGGTAATTATTAATTATTAATTGTTGAAACACTACTTTCAATTTTTAAACCATTTTTACTGAGAAACTCTTGATTGTAAATTTTGGATAGGTATTTAATTCCACTATCACAGAGAACTGTAACTACTACCTGTTTTCGATCTAAACGATTTGCAATAAGTTTGGCAGCAAAAACGTTAAGACCACTACTGCCACCAACCAGTAAACCCTCATCCTTAGCTAGTTGATGACAAGTAGAAATTGCTTCTTCATCTGAAACCTTCACAACTTCATCAATCACAGAAAAATCCAGGCATTTTGTCGGCGCAGATTTTCCAGCTCCCTCAATAATTGAGAATTGACTAAGACTTGAATTTAAGCTTAAATCATTTTTGGAATTACTATAGTTGCTATAGTAGTAGGCATAAATATTTGAGTTGACGGGATCTGCCAATATAACTTTAACTTTTGGATTACACTCCTTGAGAAAGCTTCCTGTACCTGATATACACCCAAAGGTAGAACCAGTCATCACAAAGTGAGTAATTTCTCCATTTGTTTGTTTCCAGATTTCTGGTCCTAAAGTTTGATAATATGCCTCTGGATTATAGATATTGTTGTATTGATTAACGTCAAAGTATCCATTTTCTTTGGCGTAGTTTTCCCCATAACTCATATAGGTATCTTGAGTAACTATAATCAAATCTGCATTAAGAGCTTTTATATGATTTTGTTTTTCTATACTGCATTTGTTTGATGTAACAATAACAACATGATAGCCTCTAATCTTACCTAGCATGGCAAAACTGCAACCTGTATTACCACTAGAAGAGCAGACAATAACATCCCCTCGCTTCAATTTACCTTGTGCTTCTGCAACATCAAGAATATAATTTGCCATTCGATCCTTGAGGCTGAAACCTGGGTTGATAAACTCGCATTTTGCATAGAGTTCTGCTGAGTTTTCACTGACTAATCTAGTCAAATCAATTAAAGGGGTATTTCCAATCAGGTCAGTAAATCTTGGAGCTTTCATCACTTTGATCTCATCAGTAAAATAGTTAATTTATGGCTTTACTTCTCAGATATTATGGTAGACATAAAGCCAGAATTCTTCAAAAACATGAAACCCATCAGTTTCTTGAGAAAGACGATTCTCTATCCACGCAAAGATCGTCTCAGGTTTCAACATCCACAGACCAACAAGCTGATTCTTTTTGACGGCATCAAGATAGATATCGGTAGGTATAGTTACTTGTTCACCATAACAACTCACTGAAAGAGGCATTCCCAATAAGTTTGCCGTGTCAAGTCGATCGCTGGGGCGAGGTTCTGCAAAAATACTGGCCCAATAGCTTGATGCGATCTTTGGTAATGGGTAAGAACTGGCAGATCGAACTGTTCTCTCGGCAACTACAATAACCCCATTCTTTTTGAGCAAAGGCTGCAAATACGAAAGCGGAATTTTGTGTTCAAAGTAATGATAGGCTGATTTGACAAATATCAAATCCACTGTTCCATTAGGGGTTCTAGCTAATATATCTGATATTTCACAACAATGGAACTGAACTTGAGAATTTGGCATTTTTTCTCTGGCCAAGGTAATCATATTTGAATCAATATCCACGCCTACAATTTCTGAGTTGCCAAAGTTGGCTTTCAAGGCTAAAGTAGACAATCCTGCACCACAAGCTAGATCCAAGATAGACTGAGGCATAAAATCAATGAGAGATTGCAATACCCTAATTAATCGTTCGTCGTAAGTTTTAAAGTGCGAAAAAAATTTATGGTAAGTATCAGCGTAAAACTTATCTATTGTTTTTTCCAAGGGATTACCTCTTTTCAAGATTGTGATGTTTAATTAATAATTAGAATTCAGTTGTTAGACCCCACCCTATCGGTAGTGATGCCAAATTAATTACCCATATTCTACAGCTAAAAATCCTATGTTGTCAAAAAAAACAGGGAATAAATTAGGTACAATATTTACGCAAAATTCCCTGTTAAGTTCTAGTTTTAGTCTAATATGTGTTGCAATGTCCTCTACAATTAGAGTTCCTGGGTAAGTTCTGAAGTAATTAATTTTTCCTGGGTACTTAGACTTAGTTGAATTACTACCGAGACGAGGCCATCATCTCTATTGGAAAAATATTTTTTCTCTAAAATTAACCCTAGCTATCCATGATGAATACCCCCTCATTCATTTTCACTGTTGAATGTTGACTGCTTCAAAAAATCCTATTTAATTTCAGGACTAATCTCTTGATTTTGAAGTGTTAAACTTTTAGTAAGTCTAACTAGGAATTGTTGTGAAAATTGAATAAATTCTCTCATGCTAGAGCCATGAATAATTGCCCAAGTATTAGTAATTAAACAGCAGCTAGCAAACCACAAAAGAATGAATGTTTGGATTCTCACTACTCCTACAATAAACCAGCTTCCAACATGAAAGATAATCATTAAAGCGTAAAAACTAGCTACTAATGCTATTAAGTTGATTTCCTGTTTGGGGCGACGGAGGGCTGTAAAAATTATTGGTTGTAAACTTGCTAGTACATTCATTGGTACTAGAACACCACAAATTGCTACACAGTATATGTGTGAAAATTCGATTATGCTATCTAGATTTAACATTTTTGTAGTTTCTTTTCTCTTTTATTTTCCTAATTTTCCCAGATAAATTCAATCTTATTCAGAATTTGACTTTTCTAGGATGAAAGTTTAATCAATAACTGTTTATTTATCACTTTTTTCCTGTTTTTTAATTGAATCAGTCCACAAATTAGTGAACATCATTAGAAATGCTCCAAGAAAAACAGTAATTGCTATTCCAGTAGGAATTATAGTTTGCCAATCAGTAGTTTCCATGTACCTCCTAGTTTATTTAGTAACATAATTTTAGTAATTATACCTAAGATGTTATTTGCTTTTATCTAGTTATATTAAGTTTTGTAAACAAATTTTAAGTAGAAAGAAAATTAATTAATGTTTAAAGCTATGATAGAAAAGTATATCAATTATCAAAAATAGTTTGGATAAATGTACTTAATTTAACATTAAATATCAAAGTATAGATGAGCAAAAAAAATACTTAATATCAGGGGTGTTATTATTAGTATTATCACAATAATTACCATTTTATATACATGAACGTTAAGCAAGTTATTCAAAACAAAACAGTAGATTTAATCAATAAATATCAAGAACAAATTCATCTTTCAGGTCACATTCAACCTCACGGTGTATTATTTGTCTTAAAAGAACCGGAATTGACAATTTTACAGGTAAGTAATAATACTTTTGAATTATTTGACATACCAGCGAAAACATTGCTGAATCAAAATCTGAGTTGCTTTCTTGACAAAAAGCAAATCAATAGCCTCAGAAAAAGCTTAGAAAATCATCCGGAGCTTAAAACCATTAACCCTGTTAAATTATCAGTTAAAACAAAAGATAAATCTTTAGTCTTTGATGGTATAATTCATCGTTCTGAAAAATTTTTAATCCTGGAGCTAGAGCCAGCTATATCTGAAGAGAGTATTTCATTTTTAAACTTTTATCATTCTGTGAGAGAAGCAGCATCAAAAATGCAAGACGCTTCTGATTTAAAAAATTTATGTCAAATAATAGTTGAAGAAATTAGAAAAATTACAAGCTTTGATAGAGTAATGGTATATAAATTTGATTCTCAATACAATGGAGCTGTAATTGCTGAAGATAAAATAGAAACTTTAGAGTCACTTTTAGGATTAAATTACCCAAGTTTAGATATTCCACCCCAAGCTAGAGAACTTTATACTAGAAATTGGCTGAGGGTAATAAGAGATGTTAATTATCAACCAGTAAAAATTATACCTGTAAATAATCAGATTACTCATCAACCCATTGATTTAACTTTATCTGTTTTAAGGAGTGTTTCTTCCTGCCATAGACAGTATCTAAAAAAGATGGGTATTACTGCTACAATGTGTATATCTTTAATGAAAAACAAAAAGTTATGGGGTTTAATTGCTTGCCATCATATTTCACCGAAATATGTGCCTTATGAATTACGGGCAGCGTGTGAATTTTTAGGGCAAACAATGTCTCTAGAACTTGCTTATAAAGAAAATCATGAAGATTATGATTATCAACTAGAGTTAAAGTCGGTCAAAAGTCAAATTCTTGAAGAGATTTTCACATCAGAAAATTTTATTGATGCCTTAGTTGAATCTCAAAATAAACTACTAAATTTAGTCAGTGCTGAAGGAGCAATCATAGTTTCTGGAAACAATTTACAGTCAGTGGGAAAAACTCCACCATTAATAACTGTTGAAAAATTAATTAGCTGGTTGGAAAAAAAGTTCAATCAAGAACTATTTTATACAGATTCATTGCCCAAAGTTTATCAAGAGTTCGAGAAATATAAAGATATAGCTAGTGGGTTATTGGCACTCTCAATATCTTCAGCTCAGAGAATTTATATTTTGTGGTTCCGACCAGAAGTTATTAGAACAGTTAATTGGGCAGGCGATCCTGCACCTATTACAGAAGCAGAATCTAATGGTAATATTAAATTTTGCCCAAGAAAATCATTTGAGTTGTGGAAAGGAGTAGTTAAACTCACATCTCGACCGTGGAAAGAATGTGAAATTAATGTTGCTTTAGAACTGAGAAATGCGATTATTAAAATTGTACTGAAACAAGCAGATGAACTAGCAAAATTAAATTCTGCGTTGCAAAAATCAGAAGCAGGAGAGAGAGAAAAAGCTGCTCAATTAAAACAAACTTTAAAAAGATTACAATTGACTCAAACGCAATTAATTCAAAGTGAAAAAATGTCGAGTTTAGGACAATTAGTTGCAGGTATTGCCCATGAAATTAATAACCCAATTAATTTTATTTATGCCAATATCAAATATGCAGATAATTATGCTAATGAACTAATGTATTTGATTAAACTCTATCAAAAACATTGCAATCCATCGCCAGAAATTAAACAAGAAAGTGAAAAAATAGATTTAGAATTTATTCTCGAAGACTTACCTCAACTATTAAAATCTATGGAGGTAGGGACAGAACGTATTTATGAAATTGTCAAGTCTTTGCGTAACTTTTCACGGCTTGATCAAGCAGAGATGAAGCCAGTTAATATTCATGAGGGAATAGAAAGCACTTTACTAATATTGAATAATCGACTCGATCCTAAAGTTGGAAAAAAGATTAATTTAATTAAGGAATATGGTAATTTACCTCAAATATATTGTTATGTGAGTCAGTTAAACCAAGTATTTATGAATATTTTGGTAAATGGAATTGATGCTCTGGAAGAAGCAATAGCAAAAGGCCAATTTTCTGAATCAAATGAACAACAAATTCCCACAATTAAAATTCAAACAAAAGTTGTAGGGAAAAATCTGATAACTATTACTATTTCTGATAATGGTATAGGTATAAAAGATGGGGTGCTTAACAAAATATTTGACCCTTTCTTTACGACAAAACCTGTTGGTAAAGGTACTGGTATTGGTTTGGCAATTAGTTATCAAATTATAGTAGATAAACATGGCGGTCGGATATTTTGTAATTCCCAGGAAGGAAAAGGAACTGAATTTATAATCGAGATTCCTATTCAAAATAATACTATAGCAATATGATTTTAGTTGTGAGATATTGGAGATTTTTGTTCTAGGGAATAGGGAATAGGGAATAGGGAATAGGGAATAGGGAAGAAACGAATACATAAGAATAAGAAAACTGCTATATTCTATGCTTTAAAGGAACACCTCAATTCTCACATCTGATTCCTGATTGCTATAGGAAATTTAAGACCCTATAAAATTGACCAGAAAAAATTTATTGGAGAATTTCCTATTGCGTAATATTATGTTCAGTAGAAAAGTTATAATCAGGCTCGTAGTTTTGCTCTATCCCTCATATAAGTATTGCAAAAGACATCTTCAGAAAAGAGGGAGTAGGGAGTAGGGAGTAGGGAGTAGGGAGTAGGGGGAAATAATTGATTTATATAGTGCGATAATTGATTTGATGTTTTATTATTGGAGATGTCTAAAGGCTAAAGCCCTACTACAAACAAAAAATTTATTATAAGTAATTATCCGCAATTCGTATCTCCCCTGGAAGGGGCACATGATATTATATCATGTCCGGATAATTAGTGATGAAAAAACTTTTTCCTCTTCTTCCCTCTTTTTCCCTCCTGACTCCTGACTCTTGACTCCTCCCTTATTATTTATCACTATTCAACCACACATGATATATAGCAATGTGCGCTGGCATATTTACAAATTGCAGGAATTGTCCAATAGACATCTCCAAAAATCAAAAATAAAATCAATTCTCACACAAAAATCATCAATTCTTTCCCCTCCCAGGAGGGGGAGGGGCGAGGGGTGGGTTCCCTACTGCCTACAGCAAAGCTGCCTACTCCCTCTTTTGGAGGAGATATCTAATATAGCAATCCTAAATGAGTTGTGACAAATCAAAAAGTAGATAAAAAAACTGAAACTCCTACCTGTTCCCAGCTCCGGTGTTCCCTGTTCCCTAAAAGCGGTAAGATTGTTATACACAAATAAAATAGGATTGCTATAGCTAAAAGTCTTATGTGATCAGATTTTTATTCCCCCAGATGAGCTGTTGCCAGATGAGCTGTTGCCTGCACGCAGCGCTATAAGTCCTGAATATGATAAATTTTAAGTTGCAAGGAAGAAACAAGAAATTATGACCCAAATTCTACCAACAGATAGTGAAATGGCGATTGCTAAAGCAGTCGATTTACTGAAGCAAAAGGATGTAGTTGTATTTCCAACGGATACAATTTATGGTATAGGAGCTAGCATCGCCTCCGAATCAGGTATTAAAAAGATTTTTGAAGTCAAATCGCGATCGCCAGATAAACCTCTGATCATTTATGTAGCTGATTTTGAACAACTGCAACAAGTGACTAAAGAAATTCCTGAAAGTACCATCGAGTCACTTCGTAAAATTTGGCCGGGTGCAATGTCTGGCATCTTCCCCAAGACTGAAATTGTCCCATCATTTGTAACATCAGGTAAAGACACAGTAGCAGTAAGAATTCCCAACCATCCGCTTTGTTTGGAATTAGTGCGTCAGGTTGGTCATCCTCTTGCTGTAACCAGTGCCAATATTTCAGGAATGGAGACTCAGAAAACAGCTCCAGAAGTCGCTGCGCAATTGGGAGAGCGAGTTCCACTGGTTCTGGATGGAGGGCCGAACCCCGAACAACAACCTTCTACCCTGGTTGATTTTACAGAGTCACCCGCTCGGTTATTGCGGGAAGGTGCCTGGTCTTTTTCAAAACTACGCCAAGCTATTCCCGATCTGCAACCTATTCCTGAAAGTTAAGATTCCGATCCAGAAGTCGTCGCCAGCTCTCGAAATAATCCCGGTCTACCGAACAGTAGCGCAAATGGCGGCGCTGGTTTTGTATCCCAATGGCAGTGCGTCCGTGCAGGACACGATGGTTGTTAAACATCACCAGTTCTCCTGGTTGTAGACCTTGTTTCAGGCAGTATCTTGGATCGGTATAGAGCTGCATTAGCTTTCTGTATGCAATATAAAATGGCTCGATCGCCTCCTCTGGTAAGTCCAAGGGAGCAGGAAATAAATTGCTAATCCTAACTTCCTGCAAATTACCACCACTATCTAGGGAAAAAACTGGACTACTGAACCGCATATCAATACGATCGCTATAATATTTTTGGTAGGAAACCTCGTAACGACACAATAGATCGAACGCATCTCCATCCTCCTGACGTAGCACCTCTGCTATTTTGAAACCATCCACAAAAGTAGACTGACCGCTGCTATCATTGTTGGCCATTAAACAGTGGAAAAAAATAATTCCTGGAGGTGCATATTGATAGGCATCATCTGTGTGAGGTATGAGGTCAATTTGAGAGTTGGCAACACTTTTCTGACTTTCCTCTGGATCAACAACAATCTCAAACACACGTCCATAATTGGTTTCCAAAAGAGGTCCGAATGACTGGGCAAAAGATTCGAGTTCTCCCTTCTGAGGAGGCACGTTTCGCAAAAAACAAATCCCATAATCTCTCAAATGTTCTAGCAGTTGTAACCGACTTTTATCCGCACTTTGGACTTCTTCATAATCAATCTGCGGCAGGTTAGTAACAATATTGCTATCCCAAAGAATAGGTCGATGCTGACGATGCTCTCTCTCGGTAGCAGAGTAGCAGTGTTGTCGCAACCATTGAGCATTATAGATGCTTTTGTGACTATCTGGTTCCCATACAATTTCCAATGTATTACCGCTATCGCAACTAACTGATAGGGGTTTTATATCTAAGGGAACATCGATTATCCGAAAACGCTTTTCACCATGTCTGGGGTCCCCACACACAGAACAATAACAGTTATCCCGCAGCCAAATATAGTGGAATGTACTGCGATGACCGTCGTCCCAATATACGAACAGTTTTCTTTGGTCTTGTTGGACTTTACTAATTTGATATTGTTCAGATTGAATTTTCATAGCAAAAATTTAGTGATTTAAGCTAGTAGGGTGCTGTTAGTGATAGCGTAACGCACCCCTATTCTCAAAAAAACGACGGGGGAACGCACCCCATCCTTAAAAAAAAAATCGGTGCGTTACGCTCCACTTTGTTCCGCTAACACACCCTACGGTTGAGGGGAACCCTGATTCAATTTAGTCTAACACTTGAAAACTAAAATAATAACCTTTGATATTTTGAGCAGGTAGATATTCGTCCTCTATTTTAGCTATCATTGTCCAATGTTTAGCTTTTGTCAGTTCTTCTTCTACTATTTGAAAGCGACTCTCTTGATCTTCATAAAAGTGTTTGCGAACACTATAAACAATATAGCCTCCCTTTTTCGTAATCCTTACAAGCTCACGGAGAGATTCGGCAGGAGCGTGTCCTGGGGTAAAAGTCCCGACACAAATAATAGCATCAAAAAAATCAGAAACAATCCCAGAATCTGGTAAAGAACCTTGAATAAAATCTGAATAAATATTGCGTTTTTTGGCTACATTTAACATCCCTTCAGATGGATCGAATGCAGTAAGTTCTACATTTTTGTAACCATGTTCAGCTAGTTGCTCTCCCTGCTCTCCTGTTCCTGCTCCTACGTCTAATATTTTCATAGACTCTTGATCAGGAACAGTTTCTGCAAAGAGTTTTGCTGTCACTACAACAGGAGTGTTTTCTCCAGTGCCACACAATTCATTTTTGACGTGTTCATCAAACTCTTGGGCATATTGATTATAGTGATCTAGCAGATTTTTGGCATCTATAGTTTTATTTTTAAATGTATTACCCCAGTTAGTCATAGTCTATCCTCCTCTTGATTTTATAACGATTTATAAAATTAAAGCTTAATCTGATTTGTTCATTTTTTCCTCAATGTAACTATGTCGTCTAGCTACTGAGACTGATGACTACCCCCCTAAGACTTCAGATCCATCATTTGAGTAAAACTTTTATCCCCACCATAGGTCTCACAAGCTTGTTGTAAAACCTCACATAAACGCTCTGAAAATTCTAGAGAAGTTTTAAAACTTTGGTTGAGTTCATTAACCAAACAGGCATCCTTGTGAGCTAAGTTCAATGTAAATGCTGGACCAGGATTACCTTCTAAGATAGAAGGAAGCAATTTTTCCGCCACCCAGCTACTCCCCGAACCCGCTTGAATCATATTCGTGAGTTGTTTGGGATCGATTCCTGCTTCTGTTCCCAGGGACAGCACTTCGCCCAGAGCTTTAGTATTGATGAAGCAAAGATAATTAATCAGCAATTTGGAAAGGATAGCATGGGAAAGTGGCCCGACATAATAAATCTGAGAACCAATTGCTTCCAATATCCCTTTAATTTTGTCGAAAGTCTCTTGAGTTCCACCTACAAACATAGATAATGTGCCAGTTTCAGCACCTTTTGCTCCCCCAGAAACAGGAGCAGCAATTGAATCAATTTTCTGTTCCTCAGCAAGCCCTGAAATCTTTGTCATAATTTCGATTGAATTGGTTCCAGTATCAAGCCAAATTGTTCCGGAACTGGCATGGGAAATAACTCCAGCATCTCCCAACATAACTGCTTCTAACTGTTTTGGTCCTGGAAGGCTTGTCATAATGACATCTGCATCACCTGCTACCTCTGGGATAGAATTACGCCAACTTGCTCCCGCTGCTATTAAGGTTTCTGCTTTTGACCGTTCGATGTCATATACCGAAACTTCAAATCCTTTCTTGAGCAAATTGGCAACCATACCACTGCCCATATTACCCAGACCAATAAATCCAATTTGCATGGGGGTTTTCTCCTAGTTTCAAATAATTAGGACTTACGCAATATAACGTATTTTGTCATTGCGACCGACAGGGAAGCAATCTCAAGCCCTAGTTTTTCCTACCTTATGCATAAGTTCTGATAATATATGGTATAATTAACCACTAATATCATGTGCCCCCTCCGGGGGAACTATGCTAACGGATAATTACTTATAAGGAATGAGAACAAAATAAAGCCCGAGAAAATTAATTACGCTCAAGAGGTTTCACAGGCACAAACCACAAATTTCCGGTCTTATTTAATTTACATTCCTAACAAAGTTTTTGTTTGTGTAGTTTTGCTTTAGCCCTTGCAATATTTATATTAGGGCTAAAGCCCAACTACGAGCATAATTATCACTGTTCTACCGAACATGATATAATTAACCTTCGTAGGCTTCATCAGCAATTTTCAACGCATCATCAATGATGGCAAAACCTTCTTCCAACTGCTCCTCATTAATACAAAGTGGCGGTGACATAAACACCCAATTCCAGCGCAAAAGACCGTGTAAACCAAGCTCCCGCAAACGGGCAGCAACTTTACCCATCACCACCATTTCGTGGGGTTTGGCATTCCAGGGAGCCATCGGTTCTCGTGTTTCTCGGTTCTTGACGCACTCAATCACGCCATACAGTCCTAAGCTACGGACATCCCCCACTGATGGATGTTTTGCCTTCATTTCCTGTAACTTTTCTGCCATCCGTATCCCCATAATTCGGCTGTTTTCCACCAGGTTTTCTTCTTCATAAACCTTCATGGTTGCTAAAGCTGTAGCACAACCCATAGGATTACCGCTGAATGTTAGTCCACAACCAAAGGGGTTGGTTTCAAAATGATCGGCAATATGCTGTCGTACTATGACTGCACCCATGGGAATATACCCACAGGTTAGTCCCTTTGCCATTGCCATAATATCGGGAACCACGCCATAATGCTCGATTGCAAACATTTTCCCCGTGCGACCAAAACCTGCTATAACTTCGTCGCAAATGAGTAAGATGCCGTGACGATCTGCATATTCCCGTAGTGCTTGCCAGTAGCCATCAGGAGGAATAATACAACCATTGAAACCAGTAATAGTTTCCATCAAAATTGCTGCCACATTTTCTGGCCCCTCAAACTCAATCGTTTGAATTACATGATCGATGTATACTTGGGGATTTCCTTCTGGTGCATAGCCAAATGGGCAACGGTAGGCATAAGGATCGTGAACCCGAACAATTCCACTAATAGTCGGTTCGTGAGGCAAGCGTCTGGGGTCTCCTCCGGCAATTGCTGCCCCCAAGGTCGCGCCATGATAGCTACGGTATCGAGTGACAATTTTATGCCTACCCGTGTACAGTCGTGCTATTTTGATGGCATTTTCAACTGCTTCAGCACCACTCAAAGTAAAGAAAGTTTTGCTTAGATCCCCTGGTGTAATTTCTGCTAATTTTGCCGCTGTTGCAGCACGAATTTCCGTAGCAGTACCTGGATGTGCGAACGCGAGTCGATCAGCTTGATCTTTTATAGCTGCGATTACCTTGGGGTGGCTATGACCAATATTCATATTGACGTACTGACTGGAAAAATCCAGGTAGCGCTTGCCGTCTTTATCCCAGAAGTAAACACCCTCAGCACGATCCATGACAATCGGATTTTGGATGTTTTTCTGAGGGACCCAGGAAAAAAAGACGCGATCGCGATGGGTTTTGACAATTTCTTCAGCGTTCATGTTCATTACTTGAAAAGATACAACAACTTATTGAACGTCAGGATTGAATCATTAGTTGACTAACAAAATCTACTTTTCGTAGGTTGGGTTAGCGGTAGCGTAACCCAACAAAACAGTTAAGCTCTTCCACCTTTAATTGACATAATTCTAAAACTCAATCCTTTATATAGCCTGAATTTTTTCGGCATTGATGTTAATCAACTTACAGCATATTTCAGTCAAATGATGTACAAGGTAAATGATAAAAATCTTGTAGTGCGGGCATCTTGCCCGCTTCGGGGTGTACTTCATAGAGTCGCAAAGTGCTGTAACAGTGTTGGGTTTCACGTTGTTCAACCCAACCTACAAGTAGAAATTTGTCAGTTAGGAGAACGAAACCAACTAAACTGCTTAAGTCATATTTTTTCAGAGCTTAGGCAACTATCCTGTACTTGATTACTACTCTGGTTTCCTGGCACGAAGAATAGTCGAGAAGGGAAAATCAACAAAGGATGTGTATCCAGGATCAAACCTCTGAGAAGGTGGCACAATTTCCAGCGAGAAAGGTTCTAGCTTGGCTTGAAAAAACCCGACACTTTCCAGCATCTGTAGGCAGGTTTGCTCTTCCCAGTGATAATGCCAAGATGTCTCTGTTTGTCCATCTGGTAGCTTCACATTGACCTTGCATTGCTCACCTTCCTGGGTGTCCACAGGATCATGTCCGCTGATGGGAGCCTGAAATATGGAAACGCCCGCTCTGTAAGGTTGCATGATGCTGGTTCGAGTCCACACATCATTATTAACTGCTAAAACCAGACGTCCCCCAGAACGGAGGTTATCATAACAAGTTTGCGCCATATTTCGGAGTTCTGTCTTGTCCTTGGCATAACAAAACAAGCAGTGGGCAACCACAACATCGTAGTTACCACCGCCCACAGCACCCTGGGTCATTACATCCCCCACAAGATATTGAATTCCCAAAGGTTCAGCAGCTTCGATTTCCTTTGCTTTAGCAAGCATTCCACTGCTGATATCGCTACCAACAATACTTGCAGAAGGATAAGCTTGCTTAAGTCCTCGCGCGATCGGTCCAGTTCCGCAGGATAGCTCTAGCACCCGTTGACCCGCTACATCACCAACAGCAGCCACAAACAGATCCTTTGCAGCTCTGCGATAGTCAGTCTTGAGGTACTCTTCAAAGACATTGGCTATATCATTATTGTACTGGTATTTAAGGTCGCTATGAGTTTTGAGAACTTCTTGAGCTTTCATATTGTTTACTTGAAAAATACATGGCAGGGAGTAATAGCGTGTCTAGGCTAAAATTGTGGGTAAGTTTGAGCACCCATGTAGACGGTTTGTCAACCTCTCCCCCGACCCCTCTCCTTGCCGGAGAGGGGAGAAATACTCCCCCCTTCCCTACAAGGGAAGGGAGTTGGGGGTTAGGTTTTTTAACCTTTAAGGCTAGACACCCTATTAGAGTAGGCAATGCCCATCTTAATAATTACCGATTGAGTAACAACAACTTACTTATGGACGGCGAAAATGAAATAAACCCCAGGTAAACAGACCTTTTTCAGCCGACTCCACCCATTGACATAAGCCATTCTTAGAAGATTCTAAAAATTCTGGGGTACATTTTTTGCTAAGTTCGTCGTAATGAGCAATTACTGAATCTCTCAATTTAGTGTAATGAACCAGCAATTGATAGGATTTGTCGATTACTTTAATGGTCTCAAAACCAAGGCTTTTGGCTTTACTGTTATAAGAATTGAAAGATCCTATACGCTCGTGAAGAATATTAACCCGTCCAAGTGAATCCTTTAACGCTCCATCTGGACAATCATCTGCTTGGAGAATATCCATGAACAGTAACTGTCCACCCGGTTTGAGTACCCGATAGGCTTCTTCTAGGACTCTATCTTGCCCATCTGTGTGAAACAGGGCATCCTGAGACCAAACTATATCGAAACTGCCATCGTCAAAAGGAATTTCTTTAAAATTGCCATATACAATCTCAATCAAATTGTCAAGACCCTGTTCGCGATTACGTCGCTCATTTTCCTGATTTTGTTCCTCGCTAATATTGAGACAGGTGACGTGGCAACCGTATTTTTTAGCTAAATGTCGTGCTGCTGGTCCATATCCAGCACCAAGATCGAGGACGCGATAACCTGGTTCGAGGTTCTGTGCTTGTTCCGCCATCCATTCAGTGGTTTTCGCCATACCCTCTGCAATAGGGCGATCGGGATCGTCCTCATACATCCCTAAATTTAAGGTATCGCTGCCAATGGCAATTTCATACAAATAACGCGCATTTTCACTATTGTAATGGACTCTAGCCCGTTCTGTGGCTTTTTCAGAGTTTGCTGTTGTGGTCATAATATGCACCTATTTTTTTAGATGTACAAGAAATTCAGAGAAAGTCTGGATTGAGAATTGATATACCTCTCGACGTTGCCCTTACGGAGACAACGTGGGATTATTCAGCCAGGGAAACCCTGACTGTAGTTTCGTGTGAGGTGATGTCTTTTCCTTGTGTTGATAGTAATCCTATTTTGTGTATCAGAAGGGCTGAGTTATAGTCCCTATCTAGTATCCTACCTACGGAGCTATGTAAAAATAAGTTGTACAAATTTTATCTGAAATGAATTGTAAAATCTAGCTTCCATCAAAAAAAAACTGTTCAGGTTATTTTTACACAAGTCCTACAAATACTACTGTTCAGCTTCAAGAGACTGCGAGACTTACCACCGGGGGAGTTAATTTTGAAGTTGGTATTGGGATTCTAGGGCAAACCTGTCACCATTAAGGAGACAGGAGACAGGAGACAGGAGACAGGAGACAGGAGGAAAATTACATGGGGATAGTCAACGACCTGCCGCTCCGCGTCTACGCTCCCCCAAGTAATGCGTGAACACCCCCGTTGACGGTGGGGTATTAAACCCACAAAGAAAATGATAAAAATACTTTACAGGATATGTCTTTTGACAAAGCGGTGCGACCCCGCGACGACGCCAGTCGCACCTGGTAGCGCACCAAGAGAAAAAAATGATTTAAGACCTAAAAAATGGTTTTAAACCATTCATTATGACTTAGTCCTTCCCCTCCTGGGAGGGGCTAGGGGTGGGTTTACTCCTAATAAATATCCTAGTTATTTGTAGCAAACATTTATCAATTTGGCATCACTCCTAAAATCAAAAAATTAATTCCTAATAAGGCCATCCGGCAAAATTTATTAATATATCTTAATATATATTAAAGAAGTGTTTAGAGTTTAAGGATATGGCCGTGACTGACAACCAAACATCCAAATGGAAGCCAAGTAGACTGTTTCAGACCCTAGCCTATTTTGGGGTCATTCCCTTTATTGGTCGTGTTAAATGGCTACAAAAATTATTTGGTGAAAAGACACCGAAACTAGCACAAACATCACAAGTCGTATTAGTAGTGGGTGCTAATGGCGGAGTTGGTAAACGAGTTGTACCTAGACTCCAGAAACGAGGTTATCAAGTTCGATCGCTCGTTCGAGATGCTCAAAAAGCTAAAAAAGTTCTCGGCAATAACGTTGAAATAGTAACCGCTGACATTACTAAACCAGAAACCCTCACCCCTGAAATATTCAAAAACGTTAGCAAAATCATCTGTTGTACAGGAACGCGAGTACAACCAGTCGAAGGAGACAACCCAAACCGGGAAAAATATTACCAAGGTATCAAATTCTTTATGCCAGAAGTTGTTGAAGACCCTCAACTTGTCGAATATGAAGGCATGAAAAATCTCGTGGCAGCCGCAAAACCACAACTACAACCAAGCAACAACAAAATTATCTTTGACTTCACCAACCCCACCCAAGACCTCAAAGAAACCTGGGGAGCATTAGACGACATAGTTATGGGGGGAGTCAGCGAAAGTTCCATCCGTCTGACAGATACTGGTGCTATGTTCTCCGGTAATGTCTCAACTGCCAATTCAGGGGGTTTTGTATCCGTTCGTACCCGCAACTTCGACCCCCCAATGAATTTATTGGGAGCTGCTGGTATCGAACTCCGAGTCAAAGGAGACGGCAAACGCTATAAATTTTTCCTCCGCTGTGAAGAAAAATGGGATGGAGTTGGTTACAGCTATTCTTTTGACACCGTTTATAATATCTGGACGACTATTCGCATTCCATTTAAAGATTTAACACCAGTATTTCGTGCCAAAGTTGTAGAAAATGCTCAACCTTTTAACCCTAGTCAAATTTATTCCTACCAATTAATGTTGAGTAAATTTGAATATAACCGAGAACTTAATCCTAAATTTACACCAGGATTTTTTCAGTTAGAAATTGAGTCAATTAAAACTTATGGTAGCGACCAATTACCTAAATTTGTATTGGTTAGTTCGGCAGGTGTAACTCGTCCGGGGCGACCAGGTTTAAACTTAGATGAACAACCTCCTGCTGTGAAATTTAATGACCAATTGAAAGGTTTATTAAATTGGAAATTAAAAGGAGAAGAAGTTGTTCGTTCTAGTGGGATTAATTACACTGTTATTCGACCTTGTGGAATGACTGAACAACCAGGCGGTCAAGCATTAATATTTGACCAAGGTGATAATATTAAAGGTATTGTTAGTCGGGATGATATTGCTGAACTTTGTATTAAAGTTTTGGAAGAACCACAAGCTTGCAATACAACTTTTGAGGCAAAAGGAGATAAAGAAAAGCAGGCTAGTTCTGAAATTTGGCAGAAGTTATTTAACAGTTTAGAAGCTGATAAAAATAAATTAACTGTGACAGTTTAAAAAGTATTTAGCAATTGTTCACAAACCTCGTGGGTAATATCATGTCCGGTTGAATAGTTATAAGTTAGAAGCTCTCGTAGTAGGGCTTGAGCAATAAGATAGATATCTCATATCAAATCCGGTTAAATGCCCTCAAAATCAATAGCTTAAAACCCTGATTATTACCTGATTGGATTTATGTGCAATTAGGTGGATTTGATATTACTGGCTAAACTCCAGTAGCCTATCAAAAAGCTTAAAACTCAGACAACGCCAGATTTTTCCTTCTTCCTTCTCTGGTAGATATAGCAGTCGCCACTATAGTTAGGACATCGGGTAATTATGATGATTCATAACGCGGGCAAGATGCTCGCACTAATTGTCAAACACCAACCAGGCGGTTGCTATAGAATTCGTCACTGTCTAAAAGATATGAAGTGTTTACAGGATGCTATGGAATTTGTCTTGCGTCAAGCGTCCTAACAGTTATGGCAGTTGCTATAACTAATCGCCTAGATAACTAAACGCCTTATTCCTTCTTCCTTCTGCTATATATTTATCAAACAAAAAAAACGCGAAGTGAAATTAACCACTCGCGTTTTTTTTCAGATAGAAAATTTTCTTCTGGATTTGACATCTCCAGGGGTTGAAACACCCTGGATTCTGTAGTAAATCTACCGCAAATGGGATAAATCCACATTTGCTTAAGCCTGTCAACAGACTCCTAAACTCCTCGGCATAGACCGAAATCTAGCTGTGAGTTTACTTTTTTTTGTTAGCTTTCACGAGTGGTTTGACTCGCACTGGTTGGAGCAATCTTCTCGCTGCTTTAGCTGCCTGCTTGCTTTTCGGTGCCGAATGCGGAGCTAACAGCCGTCGTAGGAAATCAAGTCCCCGTCTCCTGTCCGCCGGAATTTCACCGCAAAGCGCGGTCTTTGGGGGCGACAAACCTTGTTCTTACTTGCTATTTCTAGTATACCAGGCTTTTACTCCGGGTTGAAACCCGCGTGTCGTTATTCAACCAGGGGATAAATCCGCCTGGCTAACTTCCTCCCGTTATTTTTTTAGGTTTATGAAACTACTGCTGCTACCTTTTCATCTGGAGAAACTTTAGCAGTCAAACGCTCATAAGTTGCACGCATTTTCAGACCGACTAAAACTTGGAACAGTCCACTACCATTATTGGAACCTGGATAGTCTTGGTGTTCCCTCATCATGTGGGTCATCTCACCATAGTATTTAGTGGCAGTATTGCTGAGGTGTCCTTCAACGTAAATCATTTCTTCCAGGTTATCAAAGTTACCATCTACTTCTAAGACAGAAACTTCATGGCCGAAATAGGCATCTGGGCCATAGAACATTTTAATTCCAGGATAGGAACAAGTAAGCTTACGTCCACAAGGAATCCAGTTAATAGTCGATCCTTCATCAAACAGATATACTGGTTCAAAGCCTTCTACACCTTCACGTTGGATCAAGCGTACTCGTAAGACTTTATGTTCCTGATCATCAGGAATAAGTTTGGTGGACAAAATTTGAATGACCACATCTGCATGAGCTTTTTGTGGGTCAATATAAGCATCAAAGTCTGGACGACGAGCATTGATAGAAGCAAGTACATCTTCGTAACGATGGCCTCTTTCTGCCATATCGCGCTTGATTTTCCAAGCAATTTTAACTTCATCACTAATATCTAGATAGACACTAAAGTCAAGTAGCGATCGCACGCGCTCATCAAATAGAGGATGAAGACCCTCAATCACTATAATATGATTGGGATGAACTTTTTCCGGTGGGTCAATCATGCCAGTTTCGTGGTTATAAATTGGCTTATCAATAGACTGACCTTCCTTTAGAGCTTTAATTTGCTCATACATCAAGTCAAAATTATTGGCCCTTGGGTCAAGAGCAGTAATTCCTGTTTCTTTACGTTGCTTACGATCTAGACTATGGTAGTCGTCCAGGCAGATAACTGTAACAAAATCTTCTCCAAATACATCTGTTACACGACGCAAAAAAGTAGATTTTCCGCATCCAGAATCTCCGGCAACTCCAATTAATACTACTCTATCTGGTTTTTTCACAATAGTTCCCCTCTAACACAAAACAAAGTTTAATGACATATCCCATACTTTTTTTTGGGTGAGTCTCAGCTTCTGAGTGAGTCCAGGACAAGTTCCTGAGCATTTCTTGAGCTGTGTTGATTCCTGTAATGCTCCATTTAGACTTACTCTATCAAAATTTAATCATAAACTGACCCATTTTCCTGGCCACATCCTCATAATGAGGAGAGACTTGAGGTTTTCTGGCAGGTTAAGCTAAATCAATAGACAAGTCTAATGAACTTGGTGTCCACATAAAACAACTTCACTTGAAAGTGTTGCTTTGCTACACAGTAAAAAGCTAAGACAGCTCACTGTCGTTGGACTTTTGGACAGACTTTGAAGCTATTGACTCTAAAGTCTTTATTACTAACTTTTGTAAAATATCATATCAGAATGGGATCTTCCCTACAAGGATCAAAGAAAATAAAAGCTTAATCAACAGTACTCTGTTGGAATGAGTTCTATAGACAAAAGTCATTTCCTGGGAAGCCAAACGTTATAAATCAAGGGGCTTTCAGTTCTGTAAGCATTTTTACCTCTCCACCTATAAATCCTAGTGATTGTATTTGGTTGATTTATTTTCGCCAATTTTCATAAAAAATCTGAATTAAGTCAGATTAATTGGACTGATGATATTGTTTTATTTTTATCTTTATCTCTCATGGATTTAATACCCCACCATCTACACGGTGATTAAAATTGGTTGGGGTTATCAGACACGAAGTGGTTTGTCGAAAACATCCCCATGCAATTTTCCCTTCTGCCTTCTTCAACTCTTGTGAATTTAATCCTTACCGTCACCGTCACCCGCAGTGCGAATGGGGTTGGTGGGTTGAGAATCTCCATAGAAAGCACTCTCGGTTTTACTGACTACTGGCTATTTACTACTGACTACTGACTATTAATTTGATAATTAGCTACAGAACTTAAAAGAAATTAAGACCACTCTGCATTTTATATGTAAAATAGTCAGAATTGATTAATGCCAAGAATTAACAATGTCTTAGAGATAAATAAAGAGTGAAAAAAGATGTTTCTGTATTGGCCATATACTTAAAAGCATCTTATATAGAGACTCAAGCTGTAATAAAAGTGAAATTCTTGTGGGTGAAAAGTGTATTTGTACCAGAATCAAAGATCGGTCAATAATGACAATTCAAACAGCACTTAGTCATAGTGTAAAAAACAATACAGAACACTATACTGCCTCTTTTTATTGAAGCTTGAGAAGCTACATCAGAGTAAACAACTGAAAAAAATATTAGTTTTACTCATCCTATTGTAGTTCTACTTTTAGGTTACTTCCTAATCATAGAATGAATTAGTGAATAAACAAGATGCCATAAGGAAAACAAGATTTTCAGCACTAAACCTCTGAAATATAGACTTAAAACCTACTGGCCATTATACCAGAGTATCTTAAAAAACACTTAAATAAAAAGACTCATCATCTCTTGGTAATATACTTTATCTAAATGGAGAAATCAACTAATGAAAACTCAAACTGCATTGGGAGTAAAAACCAATACAGAATACGGTAGTCGTACTTTTGTATACGAAGTCGAAGGTTTACGTCAGAGTAATATTACTGACAAAACAAATAGCCCCATCCGTCGCAGTGGAACTGTTTATATCACTGTACCTTATGACCGCATGAACCAAGAAATGCAAAGGATTACGCGGATGGGAGGCAAAATTATCAGCATTAAAGCTGTGAGTGAAGACTCTCAAATTAACGGTCAAACAACTACAGGAAAAACAACTAAACCCATGACTCAAGCTAAACCTAAGTCACATAAGGATGTTCCGGTAAACACCTATCGCCCCAAAAATCCATTCATCGGCAAATGTCTTTCCAGCACTGAGTTAGTGCGTGAAGGTGGTGAAGGTACTGTTCGTCACCTAGTATTTGACCTTTCTGGTAGCGACTTGCACTATCTAGAAGGTCAAAGTATTGGTATTATTCCACCAGGAACAGATGATAAGGGTAAACCTCATAAGTTAAGGCTTTATTCCATCGCTTCTACTCGTCACGGCGATAATCTTGACGATCAAACAGTGTCTCTGTGTGTACGCCGTCTAGAATACAATCACCCAGAAACAGGTGAAAGAATCTATGGTGTATGTTCTTCTTACCTATGTGGTATGGAAGAAGGTGCAGATGTGGCCATTACTGGGCCTGTAGGTAAGGAAATGTTGTTGCCTGATGATGAAGACGCAACTATTATTATGATCGCAACAGGTACAGGAATTGCTCCTTTCCGTGCTTTCATCTGGCGGATGTTTAAGGAAAGAGAACAAAACCCTGATTATCAGTTTAAAGGTTTGGCCTGGTTATTCTTTGGTTGTGCTTACACTCCCAATATTCTCTACAAAGAAGAGCTTGAAGAACTACAACGTCAGTTCCCTGATAATTTCCGTGTAACTTATGCTATTAGTCGCGAACAAAAGAATAAAGATGGCGGCAAAATGTATATTCAGCACAGAATTCAAGAAAACGCTGATGAGTTGTGGGACCACATCCAAAAGCCAAATACTCACACTTACATCTGCGGTCTCAAAGGTATGGAAGGTGGCATTGATGAGGGAATGTCTGCTGTGACTGGTAAGTTTGATGTTGATTGGAGCGAGTATCAGAAGCAGTTGAAAAAAGACCATCGTTGGCACGTTGAAACTTACTAATATGATATAATAGGCAACTATTAATCGCTGCATTTCATAGAATTCAGGGAGAGGTACATTTGATACCCCTCCTTTTTTAGTTGAATGGACAAAAAAACCAAAAACAAGGTCTTTAGTAATTGTTTGCCATCGACAAATTCTGCTACTATCAAGTGGTGAGACAGGGTACAAAAATTGCCTAGATATTCTTCCAATATTTGGGTTGGTGCCACATCTGTCAAATTTAATTAATCCAAAATCAAAATTAGGAGAACAAAATGAAATTTGGTAATCTTGCTAAAATTGTCGCTGGTGTTGCTGGTGTAGCAGCTACTGGGTATGGTGTAAAAAAAGCTGTAGATTATTTCCAGAACCGCGATCAAGAAGAACCCGATCCAGAAACAACTGAAGACGCAGAAGTAGAGCTAGAAGCTGATGATATTGCTTTTGCAACTGTGGAACCTGAGTCAGTACAGCCTTTCCTTGATGCTAGTTTTGGCGCTCCTGGTCGTTATGTTCCCACTCGTCCACCTAAAGTATTTGAATATCAAGACCAACAATACATGGTAATATGGTCTTACGATAACGAAAAAGAAAAAAATCAATTGATGGGATTCCAATACACTGATGCAGGTAGGCAAATGGTTGCTAGTGTAGGATATACTGCTGATGCTACTGACTATAATGTTAACTTAGACGGTACAAATTTAGCTGTTGAAGTTAATGGAGAACAAATTACATCTGGTCAAGGTGAAACTGGTGGTGCAGATGAAGTTGATTTAGTTCCAGTCGGATAACTTAAATTTAGAAATTAAGTGGTAGTGGTGTATAGTTGGTAATAATGATGAATAGAATTACTAGCTAAACTATTAGTAATTGAGTTTTGCATCTGCCACAAGAATGCACCACTATCAAAAAATTAGTTGAAAATGAGAGCCAGGGTATTTTAACCATACACATTCCTATAATAACCAGATATGGTATCACACAATTGGTAACGCAATAGTAAAGATTGTACCTTTAGTGAGTATAGAATTACAAGTAATCTTACCACCATGTTTGTCTGTAATAATTTGATGAGCGATCGCCATTCCCAACCCGGTAACTTTCCCCACATCTTTAGTCGTAAACCCCTGTTCAAAAATTCGCTCTCTCTCCTCTGATGTCACCCCCAGACCATTATCTTCAATCTCAATCTTTACCGAATAATTAATAGAGTTATCGCTAAATAAAGGGAAAAAATCACTCTAACCTAGACAGAGCAATAATTCCAAGCATTTTTGCTATCCAAGAGCTATAATCCTTACAGAACAAGGTTTTTGGGGATTTTTTAAGTTATAAAGCAACAAGTCTAATATCTGTTTATAATTCTATCCACACTTCAATCTCCCCATCTCCCCATCTCCCCATCTCCCCATCTCCCCATCTCCCCATCTCCCCCAAATATATAATAAGTATTCAACCGGATTTGATATAAAGCCTCCCCTTTTAAAACGATAACTTTCTCCTGCCCCCTTCCGGGGACAGGGTTGGGGGTAAAGTTTATACTTGCGTCGGTCTCAGATATAAAGCTTACCTACAAAATAAAGCTAGACGCGCTAGTAATAGCAAATCCACAAATCAGGATATGAAGTTAAATGATGCTTTACCAAAAAAAAATATAGATTGACCCTGAAAGCTATGAAGTGAAAGCGGATAAAAAGTTATTGAATTGTGCATCTGCTACAATTTTACCGATGGCGCAGCGATATTTTCAACTCTAGTAACATGAGGATGTTCTTGATACTAGGTAAGCATAGAAAAATATAGAAGATTGAATTCTATAATCAGACGCTACTTGTATTGTTACTTATAGGTGATTCGCTACTTATCGCACTCATCATTTTCTTGAACGCAATGAGTAATATCGGGATTATCGTTAGGGCCACCATCGGACAAACAATACATGAACAGGATTCGCAAGCACAATTCATTGCCATCATGTGTGTCATTTTGTTATCGTTGCTAATTGAAGAAGGAGACAGGAGACAGCTATACTGGAGACAGGAGGAAAATTACATGGGGATAGTCAACGAAGGGCCGCTCCGCGTCTACGCTCCCCCAAGTAATTTTGAACACCGTGTAGACGGTGGGGTATTAAACCCACAAAGAAAATGATAATATATTGATATATAATTATAGCAGCTTAAAAATACTACAGTTATATTTTTTATAATTTCTTAAAAAATATTAATTTATTCTATGCCCATGCTGATTGTACTCTTCTGTTTCTTCACATTGAATACTAATTTTAACTTAAAGATGATATAATAGTATTTGGAGAAATTTTGGCTACAAATATCTATTCCTTAGAAGGCAAATAAGCAGAGTTTGGTAACATTATTTGAGTAAATTAGTATAACTTAATCAAAACAATAATATCTGAAACTATATTCAATTAAAAACCTAAATTACCAATGAAAAATATAGTTGTTGCCCTCGACTTTTCTCAAATAACTCCTGCTATTATTACTCAAGCGGAAACTTTAGTCCAAGCTTTTAACAGCAAATTATGGTTAATTCATATTGCTGAACCAGATCCTGATTTTGTTGGTTTTAAGACTGGACCTCAGCCTAAGCGCGATCGCTGGGCGCAAGAGTTTCGTAGAGAACATCAACAGATTCAAGATTTGGCAGAGGAGCTACGGCAAAAAGGTCTTGATGCGGTGGCTTTGTTAACTCAAGGTTCTACAGTAGAGACTATTTTGACAGAGGCAAAAAAATTAGCTGCCGATTTAATTATAGTAGGGTCTCATGGACGCAGTGGTATTGAGAAATTGTTTGCGGGTAGTGTTAGTGAGGGTATTTTGCATGGTGCCCATTGTCCAGTTTTGGTAATTCCTGCTAGTTGGCGATCGCCAGAAACACTAGAAAATTGAAGTAGTATTGAATAGGATATATGAGGACATTGGAGTAGGGGAGTAGGGGAGTAGGGGAGATTGAAGTAATTAGATTGAAGTAATTATAGGATGATAAAAAGATACAGCAGATTCGGTAGTATAAGAAGTACAGATATTAACAATTAAACGTTCTCAGTGCGGGCATCTTGCCCGCGACGGGTCTACCTCACGCTTGGTGGAATTCTCTGTATTATACCAAGCGTGAAAAAAGAATGTGTTTGAATAATAAGTGTGATCAAAAGATTTTGCAGGAAATGTCCCTTTGACGAAAAAGAGAATTTACGACCGTTCAAACTGGTATTGAAGCAATTCCCGTGTGACTCAGTCCGACTGAGTTACCCTCCTGGGAGGGGGAGGGGCGAGGGGTGGGTTGACTCCTAAGAAATAGCCTAACTATTTGTAGCAAACATTTATCAAATTGGTATTATATAACCGGATTCTATTCAAATCCCGTAGCATCGGTATCATATCATGTCCTCTGGTATCATTTGTGTAAACTCAAGCATGAATATCTACAGGAAATTTAAGTTTTTTCCAGCTTTAAACCTTCTTCCTTCTTCCTTACCCTGACTTTACAATACTGATACTACCGGACTGGATATTAATTACCAAAATATTGTTGATATAAATCAGGGAAGAATTTTAATCCTTCTGAACTGATAATATCCGATTCAATTATGCCTTTATTCTTGACATATTCAGCAATTAATTCGCGAATTTCTGTAGCAGATCGCCAAAATTTTTTTACCTCTTTAAACATCAAATAGTCACTACCACCATTAGCGCGATAACTATTCATAGCAATTCGTAAAACTTGATTTGGTTCGATATTTTTTCCATCTAACTGTAACTTAGTAACTCGTTTTCCTACAGGTTTGGTAATATCAATCGTGTAATCAATCCCACTATATAAATCCCAATTATAGCCAAGATGATTTTCAGCCAAAACCTCTTCAGGAAGACCGGGTAAATCATCAATATTAACTTGTTTAAAATAAGCAGCATTTTTTTCTAAAGCACAACGCAAAATATCCCCATTAATTTCTAAAACCAACAAATAGTTATCATAATTATAGATACTGTAAATATCTCTCCTAGTAATTTTTCCTGGAGCAATTTTACCAGTATTATTAAAAATAGAAGTCAGAGAAATATTTACAGGATAACCTGCTGCTTCTGCTGCTTTTATTTGTACTTGATTAATTAAAATTGACAGTTTTCTCTGATGAAAACGTACTTTTATACCACTATAAAATTCAGTTTTTGCCACACCAATAGGTTGATTTATATAACGTAAAGTTTGCTGATTATATGGTAAATAAAGTTGTAAAATTTTCTGTTCCGGTTCAATATCAGTAACATATAAATTAGTAGAATCTTTAGCAATAACTTCCCACTTTTTACACCGATCTCTAGTACTAAAGTATACTTACTTAAAGCTTTTCCCCAAAAAGAAGGCTCTGCAATTAAAACATTATTAACTATAGCTTTAGGAACATCGTGATGTGAATGTCCCGCCATAATTATATTCACATCTTTTACCTGTTGTGCTAATTCTAGGGTGAGATTTGAACCAGGAATAGAGCCTGTTTTTTTCCATTCTTGAATATCGGTTAACCAAGCAGAAGCCAGCCTTTGATCTTTTGGTACTTTAGAAAAACCAGTATGTTGAACAATAGTAATTACATCTGCACCATCATTTCGCATTTGAGGAATATATTTTTGGGCAGTATTTATGAGATTCTCAAAAGTTAATCCAGCGATATTTTCAGATGGCACCCAGTTAGAAGTTGTAGGAGTAATTAAACCAAGAATACCAATTTTTATACCATCAACATTTTTAATGATATAAGGCTTAAAAGCAGGAGTGTCATCACTTTTGTGGATATTAGCACAAACTATGGGAAAATTAAGCTGACTTATCCAACGGGAAAGCACATTAGTACCATAGTCAAACTCATGGTTTCCTAAAGTAGCAGCATCAAATTTGAGAGCATTCATTGTTACTGCCATTGGATGTACTGCTTCTGTGTCAATTCGATTATAGTAATAAGTTAATGGTGTCCCTTGAATAGTATCGCCGCCATCAATAAGTAGTAAATTAGGATTTTTAGCTCGTTCCTGTGCGATTAAACTAGCGACTTTTGCTAATCCCCATTCTGCGGGTTGGTTGGTATAGTAATCATAAGGCATAAGGTTGCCATGAAGATCGCTAGTTTCCAGAATGGTGATGATTTTGGTTGGGTGTGTTGATGTTATCAAGGGAATAAATTGTAAATAATAGTAGTATAGATAGGAGAGTGGAGGAGTGGCTCACACGGATTATGGCACGGATAGACGGATAGGTCAGGGAGGACCGGGAGTGGGGGAGGACCGGGAGAAGTAAACATCAGAATAATTAATACGCGCTCTGGAGTGCTAATTATCAAAAATGTCATGATGCTTGTATTATAGCGCTTTTGATATAGACAGGACTTACGCAAAATATAAAATCATACACTATTCATACACCATCTGTAGGGGCGATTTCCGTTTTTCTTGCTCCTAATTACGCGTTTACGTTATGCTTTGCATCTGAAGACCGAAAGTATTCCGGAACAGAAATCGCCCTTATTTAGATATGGTAGTTCTGTGTAATATCATGTCCGGTTGAATACTTATAATTAAGATAGTAGGGGAGTAGGGGAGTAGGGGAGTGAGGGAGAAGTAAACATCAGAATAATTAATACGCGCTCTGGGGTGCTAATTATCAAAAATGTCATGATGCCTGTATTATAGAGCTTTTGATATAGACAGGACTTACGCAAAATATAAAATCATACACTATTCATACACCATCTGTAGGGGCGATTTCCGTTTGTCTTGCTCCTAATTACGCGTTTACGTTATGCTTTGCATCTGAAGACCGAAAGTATTCCGGAACAGAAATTGCCCCTATTAGATATGGTAGTTCTGTGTAAGTCCTGATAAATAGACTACTAGCGCGTCAAGCTTGAAATAGTGTTTTAGGAAAATTCTCCAAACCTTAGTCAGAGCAAGAATTATACTCAAAAATTTAATACACCATTTTCAGCTTGACACGCCACTACAGTTAGTACGAGCAACCCAAAAGCATTTTTCTACTCCCTACTCCTTACTCCCTACTCCCTACCCAAAAATAATTTTGTGGTCTACTTAAGTCAAAAGCGCTGTAATTACTTAATAATTGAAGTTTCACCTCACAAAAGCATTCTTTTTTCACTCTTGGTATAATACCTACCACCTAAAACCTACCACCTTCTCTAGGGAATGAGGCAGTAGTAAACACTAGAATAATTAATACGCGCTCTAGCGTGCTAATTATCAAAAATGTCATTGCGCCTGTGTTAATTACTTAATATGGCAGTCGAAGTAAAGGTTAGGAGATATCAAAAGCTTAAAACTCAGACAACGCAAAGTTTTTCCTTCTTCCTTCTTTCTTCTTCCTTTTTTATTCTGCTATAATTAAAGTTTTACCTTACAACAAAAGCATTCTTTTTTTACCCTTAGTATAATATAATACATTTATTTAGAAACGGCAAATGTTTGTTTAACGACCATTGGCATATTTCCTGGTGGTGCCATAGTTAACCCTCTACGGACAGGTTGGATAGATTTATGGGAAACTAACTTGAGTTCGCACTTTGATAAAATAGTTGCCAAAACTAATTTCATTTCAAATAAAGCGAAAGCTGAACCGATACAACGACGACTCCCTCCTCCAAAAGGTAAATATTCATAAGGTGAAAATTGTCTTTCTAAAAAACGTTCCGGTTTAAATTTTTTAGGTTCTGGATAAATATCCTCTCTTTGATGAGTTAGATAAATAGAAGGAAGTACTACCATTCCTGGTTCAAGTTGATAACCCATAATTTCTACAGGTTTCTGGACAACTCTAGGAAAAGCATTTGTGACAATGGGATAGAGACGCAAAGTTTCTTGACAAACCGCGCTGAGGTAGGGAAGTTTAGTAATGGCAACTTTATCTGGGTTAGTGGGGAGAGTAGCTAATTCTGCTAATAGTTTTTCCCGCACTAAAGGAATTTTATCAATCCAATATAATGCCCATGCTAATGCCGAAGCGGTAGTTTCGTGACCTGCAAACAGTAAAGTGAGCAGTTCATCCTTAATTTCTTCGTCACTAATACGATCGCCTACTTCGTCACGTGCTTCTAGCAGTAAACTGAGGATATCATCACGATGATTTGCTTCTTCCCTAGCAGTTTCAATTTCTGCGAATATTAGGTCATCAACTTTTTGCCTTTTTCGTAAAAATCTACCCCAGGGACTCCAAGCACCCCAGTCTTTTCGCAAGAAACTGAAAAATAGAAAAGTGGAGCTGAGGGGGGAGCTAATGGAGTCGAGGACATCAGACAAAAGTATTCTCAGTTGTTCGTAACGTTCCCCTCGGTCTAAACCAAATACCGTGCCAAGGATAACTTTTAGGGATATTTCTTGAGTTGACCTACGGATGGGGAAAGGTTTATCTATTTGCCACCGATCTATAACGTCAGAGGTAATATTGTATATTAAATCTCCATAAGTACGCATTCGATCGCCATGAAAAGGTGGCATTAATAGTTTTCTTTGACGTTTATGGCGATCGCCTTTTTGGAGAAGTAGAGAATTTCTGCCCACAAGGTATTGTAAAGCACCATTACCACCACCTGAGCTAAAGGTACCAGGGTCAGCAGTAAAAATTTGTTGAATAGCTTTAGGGTTACAGAAATAGATAAAAGGAATCTCGGAATTAGTGTTAGTCCTGAAGATATCTCCGTATTGAGAATATCGCTCCTCTATGGTTTGTAAGGGACGAAAAATCAATTTCCAAGTCCGGAGTCTTCGTTGTAAAGGGGACAATGCTGGGCCATCAGGTAATACCATTTTTGCTTTGTTGATTATCTCAGAGTTACTTCATCTATTTTGATTCATTATGTCTGTGAGATGGGAGGGTTTATAGCGCTTCACGCAAGTCAAAATTCAAAAGTCAAAATTCAAAAGTTAAAAGTCATACCTGACTGAGTTTGAAGCTTTATAAATGTCCTAACCTTCTTCCCCCTATTCAAAAGTTAAAAGTCATACCTGACTAAGTTTGAAGCTTTATCAATGTCCTAACCTTCTTCCCCCTATCCTATTAGACATTTCCAGAAAAGAGGGAACAGAGAGTAAAATTTTATAATTTATAGATAAGAATTGATTTTATTTTTGATTTTTGGAGATTTCTATTTCCCTAGCTTCTGTACGTCGCCAATCCGACAGATCCCCTGTCTGACTCCTGAGGACTGACTCCTGAGGACTGACTCCTGATTCTGTCATTAAGAAACAGTAGAAATTTCATCTATATGGTAAAGCTTGAATAACTATAAAAGCAGACTCTAGGCAAATGTTATAGGAATCTAAAAATCCATTAGCTAGTCTAACTGGATGAAGAAGTTTCCTTATAGAATATAGCAGTCGAAGCAAAGGGTGTGGACATTCCTAAATGCTCAAACCCAGTCATAGATTACTTCTAACTTTTGACTTTTGACTTTTGACTTCTGACTTGCGCTATAGCTCCTGTGTGGTAAAGCTAATTACTACATTTGTCTTTCTACTACAGAAAAATTAATAACGGTTAAATTTATGGAGGAGTAATGAATCAATATATCAACCCTACTACTGAAAATCAAATTCAGGTAGAAGACGATCGAACTGGCATGAGTGTCACTACTCTCAGACGTGCCCTAGCAGATAACCTGTTTTATTTGCAGGGGACTTATGAGTCCATGGCAAAACAAGATGATTTTTATCGTGCTCTGGCTTATACTATACGCGATCGCTTACTTCAACGCTTTCTTTCTACAATTCGTACTTATAACGAGAAAGATGTTAAAGTTGTATATTATCTCTCTGCTGAATTTCTCATGGGTCGTCACCTGGGTAATAGTTTGATTAACCTGGGAATTTATGAAAAAATTCGTCAAGCTATCACCGAATCAGGGTTAGATTTAGATGAACTACTGGAACAAGAAGATGACCCTGGTTTAGGAAATGGTGGTTTGGGTAGATTAGCAGCTTGTTTTCTGGACTCTTTAGCTACTTTAGAAATTCCAGCTATGGGGCACGGTATTCGCTATGAGTTTGGCATTTTCACCCAAACTGTACAGGATGGTTGGCAAGCAGAAATTCCTGATAAATGGTTACGTTTCGGGAACCCTTGGGAAATAGCTCGTCCTGCTGAAAAGGTAGAAATCAAGTTTGGAGGTCATACAGAAGGATACCATGATGATAAAGGGCACTATCGAGTAACTTGGGTTCCGGATGAAACTGTAATTGGTATCCCCTATGATACCCCTGTTCCTGGCTATAAAGTGAATACTGTAAACCCTCTACGTTTGTGGCGAGCAGAAGCTAGTGTAGACTTTAAATTTGAAGAGTTTAATGCTGGAAACTATGACGGTGCAGTAGCAGATAAAATGAGTTCGGAGACGATCTCCAAAGTTCTCTATCCTAATGATAATACCCCTCAAGGTAAGGAACTCCGTCTGAAGCAACAATATTTCTTCGTTTCTTGTGCTTTGCAAGATATCATCCGTAGGCATTTATCCCACAACAAAAATCTAGATAATTTATACGATAA
The DNA here is from genome assembly GCF_010692625.1 of Okeania sp. SIO2C2. Taxonomy (NCBI): domain Bacteria; kingdom Bacillati; phylum Cyanobacteriota; class Cyanophyceae; order Oscillatoriales; family Microcoleaceae; genus Okeania; species Okeania sp. SIO2C2. The sequence continues at coordinate 79,223 of NZ_JAAHGM010000021.1, read as the reverse complement.
AGCAGCAATTCAACTGAATGATACTCACCCTGCTGTGGCGATCGCGGAGATGATGCGCTTGTTAATTGATGAGTATGATATGGACTGGGAGAGAGCTTGGCATATTACTCAACATACTTTTGCCTACACTAACCATACTTTGCTGCCAGAAGCATTAGAGCGTTGGGCAATTAGTTTGTTTGGTCGCCTTCTCCCTCGCCATCTAGAAATTATCTATGAAATTAATCGGCGCTTTTTAACTCAAGTGCAAACTTGGTTTCCTAAAGACCAGGAATTGCTTGCCCGGGTTTCTCTGATTGAGGAGGGGGGTGAAAAATCTGTGCGAATGGCTAATTTGGCTACTGTTGGTAGTCATGCTGTCAATGGAGTAGCAGCACTGCACACAGAATTGTTGAAAAAAGGTGTGCTTAAAGATTTTTACCAACTTTTCCCAGACAAATTCTTCAATAAGACTAATGGAGTGACTCCCCGTCGTTGGGTTTTACTGAGTAACCCCAAACTTTCTGCTCTATTCTCAGAGAAACTTGGAGGAGATAGTTGGTTGCGAGATTTCGACCAACTACGGCAACTAGAAAAATATGTTGATGATGCAGAATTTCGGAATCGTTGGCGAGCAATAAAGCAAGAGAATAAGGCTAAGTTGGCAGAGCGCATTCTCAAGCATAATCGGATTGAGGTGGATATTAATTCTCTATTTGATATTCAAGTCAAACGTATTCATGAGTACAAACGTCAACATTTGGATGTATTCAACATCATTACTCTGTATAACCGCATTAAGCAAAATCCAAACATTGATATTCCACCCCGCACGTTTATTTTTGGTGGCAAAGCTGCTCCTGGTTACTATATGGCTAAGTTGATTATTAAATTGACTAATGCCGTTGCTGATGTAGTTAATGACGATCCTGATGTGCACGGTCGCCTGAAAGTTGTCTTCTTGGCAAACTTTAATGCTTCTCTTGGTCAGATTATTTATCCTGCTGCTGACTTATCCGAGCAAATTTCTACTGCTGGTAAGGAAGCATCCGGAACTGGTAATATGAAGTTTGCCATGAATGGAGCTATGACTATTGGTACTCTTGATGGAGCTAATATCGAAATTCGCGAAGAAGTTGGAGCAGAAAACTTTTTCTTATTTGGTATGACTGCTCAAGAAGTTTTCGATCTGAAAGCTCAGGGTTATAAACCTCTGGAATACTATAATACTAATGCTGAACTCAAAGCAGTAATTGACCGAATTGCTAGCGGTCACTTTAGCAAAGGTAATCCTAATTTATTTAAGCCTTTGATTGATTCTTTACTGTACAATGACCAATATATGCTACTAGCTGATTATCAAAGCTATATTGAATGTCAGGAGCGGGTTGGTAAAGCTTTCCAAGACCAGGAGAAATGGACGAAGATGTCTATCTATAATTCTGTTCGCATGGGTAAATTCTCTTCTGACCGAACAATTATGGAGTATGCAAAGGAGATTTGGGGAGCACAACCAGTCAAGATTGACCAAGAAACTTATACTCAAGATAATGCTGGTTTGAAGGTAGATTCTTAAAGAAGCACTTCAGCGGTTAGCATTCAGCAATCAGCTCAATACTGTAGGTTGGGTTAAGCGGCAGCGCAACCCAACAAAAATTAACAGGACTTACGCAAAGACACTGTGTATAGAGTCCAGTAACTATTGGACAATAGTTATGAGTACTATATATAGCGTATCTGCGTAAGTCCTAATTAAGTGTCTGTTGGGTTTATCCTACAGTTAACGAAGTCATAGGTCAGAAGTTATTTTTGTAACGGGGATTTGAGCAACTCTCCAAAAATATACTGAATTTTGCCCCCCTAACCCCCCAATTCTGGGGGCTATCAACAGTATCAAAATAATTGGATAAAATTAAACATAAATAGACATTTACTATGATATACTAGATTGATGTCTAACTTCATTCAACTATTCAAAGAGGTGGCTAATAAATTGAAATGCAATCAATCAAGACTAAATTAAAAGTTAATAATCAACAAAAAACAATACTTGCTAAACACGCTGGTGTAGCCCGTCATGCTTATAATTGGGGATTAGCAACTTGCATTTCTGAATACGAACAAACAAAGAAACGCCCTAGTGCTATCACCCTACATAAACGTTTAGTTGCTGAGGTTAAATCAATTAATCCCTGGTATGATCAGGTATCGAAATGTGCCCCTCAACAAGCATTAAGAGACTTAGAGAGGGCATTTAAAAACTTTTTGACGATTCCTCAACGTGGATTTCCGCAGTTTAAGAAAAAAGGGAAAAAAGATAGTTTTTATCTAGAAGGAAGTATTAAAATCTGCCAAGGAAACAAGATAAAACTACCAAGAATAGGAATAGTAAAAACTTACGAAATCTTACCTTCCGTACCAGTCAAAAATGTGAGAATATCTAAACGGGCAAATAATTGGTACATCAGCTTTAAATATGATAATGAACCAACCCATACTGCCAAAAAACGAGATGTTATCGGTGTAGATGTTGGTATAAATACTTTAGCAACTTGTAGCGATGGCACACCCAATGCCCACCCTAAAGCCTATCAGCAAGCCAAAAAACGACTAACTCGTTATCAACGCCGTGTCAACAAAAAGAAATTTGGCTCTGTTAACAGAGCCAAAGCCGTAAAAAGACTTGCCATACTTCACAAAAAAGTAGCTGATATCAGAGCAGACAAACTCCATCAACTCACAACATGGTTAGCTAAAAACCACAGCACCATAGTAATTGAGGATTTGAATGTCAGTGGAATGCTCAAAAAGCGGTGCGACCCCGCGACGACGTCAGTCGCACCTGGTAGCGCACCAAGACATCATAAACTAGCAAGTGCCATAGCAGACTGTGGGTTTTATGAGTTCAAGGGTCAACTTACATACAAATGTGAATGGTTAGGTAGTGAATTAGTCATAGCTGATAGATTTTATCCAAGTTCTCAAATATGTTCTCACTGTGGGCATCAACAGAAAATGCCATTAAGTGTGAGGACGTATGAATGTAGTGCCTGTGGTTTTACTGCTGACAGAGACTTTAATGCTGCTGTCAACCTAGAAAACTATGTAAGTCAGTAGGTGGAGTTCCCACCGATTTGAAGCCTGTGGAGAAGATAAGTTGCAGACAATAGTCAGTGGTCTTCTGGGAAACAGGAAGCTAGCTCCAAAGCTCATGCAATCATTCATGGGTAAGTTTGGGTAAGTTTAGTAGAACGGAACAAGAATCTATTAACTGGTAAAAGTCCCCCTTTATTGATCCCCCTCCCGTCCCCCTTGGAAAGGGGGAAGCCAGAGGATGCTGCGCTTTTTGTTGAACGGGGGATTTGGGGGGCGCGTGATGTAGCAAATGAGACTTTTCAGACAACCTCTTAAAAAGCGGGGTTTTAGACCAATGTTATTTTGATAACCTGCGTTAACTTTCCTTAACCCAACCAGCAAAACTATAAAGCATTTATTATGCTAAAATATTCTCTATTTTTATACCATATATTATTCTGAATTACTGAAAAAAATGCAAGACAAAATTTTAGCTAAAGAAAGACAATTCCACGATATCTGGGCATCAACTATTGATATAGAAGGTATTCGAGTAGTTGATTATTTTGAAAGTTGTACTGCTCCAGAAAATAGATTTATCCTCCAACAAATGGGGGATTTAACTAATAAATATTTGTTAGATTTAGGCTGTGGTGCAGGGGAAAATAGTGTTTATTTTGCTAAAAAAGGAGCGCGGTGTGTGGCGACTGATTATTCTCCTGGAATGGTGGATGTTGCTGTTAAGTTGGCTGAAACAAATGGGGTACAAATTGAGGGTAAAGTTATGGATGCAATGGCTTTAGAATTTGCCGATAATACTTTTGATTTTGTTTATGCTTCTAATTTATTTCACCACTTACCAAATCCCAAGTTAGCAATTAGAGAAATGCACCGTGTTCTTAAACCTGGTGGTAAAGCTTGTTTTTGGGACCCGTTGAAACATAATCCTGTGATTAATGTTTATCGGCGTATTGCTACAAAGGTTAGAACTGAGGATGAAATGCCTCTGGATATTAATCTTGTTGATTTTATTAAATCTCTCTATTCAGAAACAGCTTATGATACATTTTGGTTGGCAACTTTGTGGATTTTTTTAAAGTTTTATTTGATTGAAAAAGTTGACCCTAATAAAGAACGTTATTGGAAAAAAATTATTATTGAACATCAAAGATTAGAACCAATGTATCGGAAATTAGAAAGATTAGATGGGGTATTAAAAAAATTGCCTTTAATGAAAAGATTTGCTTGGAATTTAGCAGTAGTTGCAACTAAATAGTGCAGAAGGAAGAAGGAAGAAGGAAGAAGGAAGAAGGAAGAAGGAAGAAGGAAGAAGGAAGAAAGGGTTTAGTTAGGGTCTGCGTATGGAAAGTCTTTTTGCTCTTTGTAGGAGACAGCTATACTGGAGACAGCTATACTGGAGAAATGGGAATGTAGAGGAGGTAGGAGCAAGAATTGTCTCTCAATTTTTCTGCCATAATCATCCTAAAATACCAGCATGCATGAGCTTTTTCCACCAAAAAGTTGGTACTTTTTTCAACGCTAAAACGCTAAAACCTTTATCTGTAAATACTTTTAGAATTAATCAGCAAGCCCTAGTTATCTAAGAAAGAAGGAAAAATGTCGTGTTGTCTGAGTTTTAAGCTTTCGATTATAGTATAAAATAATATAGCAATCCTATTTTATTTGTGTCAAAAATCTTACTGCTTTTTAGGGAAAACTTAACTGGGAACAGGGAACAAGTAAGAGTTTCAGTTTTTTTATTTACTTTTTGATTTGTCACGACCTATTTAGGATTGCTATAGTCAAGTATTGATGTAATATCATGTCCGGATAATTAGTTATAAAAAAACTTTCTCCTTCTTCTCCTGTTGTTCTTCTTTATTACCTCTTTCCTCCTGACTCCTGACTCCTGACTCCTGAGGACTCCGTAGTTATTTATTTATCACTGTTTAACCGGACATGATATAAAATTATGCCAATTTTAAAAAATAATGTTACGAATAGTAAAAGGAATAAAAAGACAAATGTAGGATATGCTCTTTGACAAAAACGATGATTTACGACCTAAAAAACGCTTTAAATAGTATTCATTCTGACTCCTGACTCCTGACTCCTGACTCCTAAGAAATATCCTAGCTATTTGTAGCAAACATTTATCAATTTGGTATTATGCCTGCTAAAGATATCTTCCATGATGCTGTTAAAAACGCTTTAATCAAAGAAAATTGGACAATTACTGATGACCCCCTTTATCTAGAATTTGGTGGTGTTGATATGTATGTCGATCTGGGTGCTGAAAAACTTATTGGTGCTGAAAAAGAGGGAAAACAAATCGCAGTTGAAATCAAAAGTTTTCTTCGACAGTCCCTAATTTCCGAATTTCATAACGCCTTGGGGCAATTTATTAACTATCGAACAGTATTAAGGAGAAATCAACCAGGCAGAACTCTCTATTTAGCTGTGTCTGAAGATGCTTATGAAAGTTTTTTTACTCTTATTTTTACCCAAGTAGTAGTTGAAGAAAATGAAATTAAATTAATTGTCTATGATGCTAAAAAAGAGGTGATTGTGCAATGGAAAAGTTAGCTAAATAGGGAACAGTTAACTGGGAACAGGGAACAGATGGGAGTTTCAGTTTTTTGATCTACTCTTTGATTTGTCACAACTTATTTAGGATTGCTATAGTAGTTGAAGAAAATGAAATTAAATTAATTGTCTATGATGCTAAAAAAGAGGTTATTGTGCAATGGAAAAATTAGCTAAATATCGAGAAAATATTAAAAAGATTATTACCGACTATAGTCAATATAAACCATCTTATGGAGAGATAGAAGTACAAGTTATTTTTGATGAAGAACGCGACCATTACCAATTAATAAATGTAGGTTGGCACGGCAATAGACGAGTACGGGGTTGTGTATTACAAATAGATATTAAAAATGAAAAAATTTGGATACAACATGATGGTACAGAAATTGGTATTGCTAGTGAATTAGTAGATTTAGGAGTACCATCGTCAGATATTGTTCTAGCTTTTCACGCACCCTATAAACGAAAATATACAGGTTTTGCTGTGTCTTGAAAAGGAAAAAAAAGACAGTTTCTATGCAAAACTGAACCTACTGTATAATTGTCAACGTTCGGAGGATATTTTGGTAATATAGCAATGAGCGCTGGTATATTTACAAATTGTAGTAGGGGCAAAAGAGCTAGAAGTCTTATATGATTCCTACGGAATGCTTGCGCAAACGGCAATTTATTCCCCCTGTTCCCAGTTAAGTGTTCCCTGTTCCCTGCGCACAGCGCTATATCATGTCCGGATAAGAGCGTGATCAAAAACTTTCTCCTTCAACTCCAGTTCTTCTTCTTCCTTCTTCTTTCTTCCCTCCTGAGGAGGTGACTTCCCCTCCTGGGAGGGGGAGGGGCGAGGGGTGGGTTGACTCCTGAGGACTCCGCCGTTATTTATAGCAATGAGCGCTGGTATATTTACAAATTGTAGTAGGGGCAAAAGAGCTAGAAGTCTTATATGATTCCTACGGAATGCTTGCGCAAACGGCAATTTATTCCCCCTGTTCCCAGTTAAGTGTTGCCTGTTCCATGCGCACAGCGCTATATTTATAATATCATGTCCGGATAATTAGTTATAAAAAAACTTTCTCCTTCTTCTCCCGTTGTTCTTCTTCCTTCCCTCTTTTCTCCTGACTTCCCCTCCTGGGAGGGGCGAGGGGTGGGTTGACTCCTGATATCATGTCCGTTTATATCGTTTGTGTAAACCCAAGGGTGAATATCTACAGGAAATGATGGTTTTTTCTTGCGAGGGTAGCCTTCTTCCCTCTTCCCTCTTCCCTCTTTCTTCTTCCTTCTTCCTTCTTCCTTCTTCCTTACCTTTGCTATACAAGACCGATGCTACCGGACATGATATGACTCCTGAGGACTCCGCCGTTATTTATTTATAACTGTTCAACCGGACATGATATAACACCGTCACACAAATGGCGATCGCTTTCACTAACATTAGGATTATTTTCGAGGTAGTCGCGCATCCAGTTGCAACCCCATTCATGGAGGCGATCGAATTTCCAAACGTTCCACAATTTTACTGTTTTGTCACGACTTGCAGTTGCGATCGTCTCTCCATCCGGACTAAATGCTACACCCCAGACCCAATTCTCATGGCCGGTGAGAGTCTGCAATAATTTCCCCTGTTGGTCCCACAACTTCACTGTTTTGTCACGACTTGCAGTTGCGATCGTCTCTCCATCCGGACTAAATGTTACACCAAAGACCCAATTCTCATGGCCGATGAGAGTCTGCAATAATTTCCCCTGTTGGTTCCACAATTTCACTGTTTTGTCAGAACTAGCAGTTGCTATAGTCTCTCCATCCGGACTAAATGCTACACTATTAACCAAACTCTCATGGCCGATGAGAGTCTGCAATAATTTCCCCTGTTGGTTCCACAATTTCACTGTTTTGTCAGAACTAGCAGTTGCTATAGTCTCTCCATCCGGACTAAATGCTACACTATTAAACAAACTCTCATGGCCGATGAGAGTCTGCAATAATTTCCCCTGTTGGTTCCACAATTTCACTGTTTTGTCAGAACTAGCAGTTGCTATAGTCTCTCCATCCGGACTAAATGCTACACTATTAACCAAACTCTCATGGCCGATGAGAGTCTGCAATAATTTCCCCTGTTGGTTCCACAATTTCACTGTTTTATCCCAACTAGCAGTTGCGATCGTCTCTCCACCGGGACTAAATGCTAAACCAAAGACCGCATCCTCATGGCCGATGAGAGTTTGCAATAATTTCCCCTGACGGTTCCACAATTTCACTGTTTTATCCCAACTAGCAGTTGCGATCGTCTCTCCACCGGGACTAAATGCTAAACCAAAGACCGCATCCTCATGGCCGGTGAGAGTCTGCAATAATTTCCCCTGACGGTTCCACAATTTCACCGTATAGCTAGCACTTGCAGTGGCAATAGTCTCTCCATCGGGACTAAATGCTAAACCAAAGACCGCATCCTCATGGCCGGTGAGAGTCTGCAATAATTTCCCCTGACGGTTCCACAATTTCACCGTATAGTCAGCACTTGCAGTGGCAATAGTCTCTCCATCGGGACTAAATGCTAAACCAAAGACCGCATCCTCATGGCCGGTGAGAGTCTGCAATAATTTCCCCTGACGGTTCCACAATTTCACCGTATAGTCAGCACTTGCAGTGGCAATAGTCTCTCCATCCGGACTAAATTCTAAACCAAAGACCGAATTCTCATGGCCGATGAGAGTCTGCAATAATTTCCCCTGTTGGTTCCACAATTTCACTGTTTTATCCCAACTAGCAGTTGCGATCTTCTCTCCACCCGGACTAAATGCTAAACCAAAGACCGCATCCTCATGGCCGATGAGAGTTTGCAATAATTTCCCCTGACGGTTCCACAATTTCACTGTTTTATCCCAACTAGCAGTTGCGATCGTCTCTCCATCCGGACTAAATGCTAAACCAAAGACCGCATCCTTATGGCCGATGAGAGTCTGCAATAATTTCCCCTGTTGGTTCCACAATTTCGCTGTTTTGTCAGCACTAGCAGTTGCTATAGTCTCTCCACCCGGACTAAATGCTACACCAAAGACCGCATCCTTATGGCCGATGAGAGTCTGCAATAATTTCCCCTGTTGGTTCCACAATTTCACCGTATAGTCAGCACTTGCAGTGGCAATAGTCTCTCCATCCGGACTAAATGCTAAACCATTGACCTCATCCTCATGTCCCTGAAGGCGGTTAAGTTCTCGGTACTTTCCATCATCTATATATATAGCTTGACTCAGAGCATCTATTATCTGCATTTTGCTCTCATCCTGGGGTTGGAATATCTCCCTAGCGAGTGGTAGTTGTTTAGCCACTCTCAATGCTTGCAACAACCCTTCAAAATGTTTACCAGAGTTAGACAATAATTTAGAAGTAATACTTTTACCCACTGCTTCCGCTTCTGCCAACTTCAGGTCTGCTATCTGCTTCGCTTCTTCTAATATCTGATTTGCCTTTAACTGAGCATCCAACTTTACCTGTGCTTCCAACTTCTCCAACTCGATCGCCTGTTTCTCCACCTCCTGAGCAGCAGCTAAAAATTGATAGTCGCGATCGCTCAGACTTTTATCCACAGACCACGCTAAAGCATCAGTCAATGCTTGACCCCGTAACAGTCGCGACTCATCTTTACATCCTGACTCTTCCCAAGCAGTAAATGCTTCTGAGTAGGGACGCAACTTTTCCAACTCTTTTTCTACCCACTGGAGATTAAACACTTCTTGATAAATACGGTTAGCAACCTGCAACCGCTGTTCCTGTTTTACTACTATACCTGTAAGACGGAGTTCCATTTGGTTGGGGTTGTCATTTGCCTGGATGTGGGATTCCCTAACCCCTCCCAGGAGGGGAATATTGGGAGTGTGGGGAGTATCACTTCTGAGTTCTGAGTTCTGAGTTCTCAGTTCTAAAGTGTGGGGAGTATCACTTCTGAGTTCTGAGTTCTGAGTTCTCAGTTCTAAAGTGTGGGGAGTATCACTTCTGAGTTCTGAGTTCTGAGTTCTCAGTTCTAAAGTGTGGGGAGTATCGCTTCTGAGTTCTGAGTTCTCAGTTCTCAGTTCTAAAGTGTGGGGAGTATCGCTTCTGAGTTCTGAGTTCTCAGTTCTCAGTTCTAAAGTGTGGGGAGTATCGCTTCTGAGTTCTGAGTTCTGAGTTCTCAGTTCTAAAGTGTGGGGAGTATCGCTTCTGAGTTCTGAGTTCTGAGTTCTCAGTTCTAAAGTGTGGGGAGTATCGCTTCTGAGTTCTGAGTTCTGAGTTCTCAGTTCTAAAGTGTGGGTGATTAAAATCTGCTGATACAGACCTAATAACCGACTCGCCCGTTTTTCATTCACCAACAGGCGATCGCGTATTGTCTTTAAATGTTCTGGGTCATCATGTACTTGCCAATTGTCTATTATTCTCTGTCTGAGCAAATTGGCGACCCATTCTGCCTCTTGGTCATCTGGTACAATTTCTGGACTATCCTGAATTAATTTACAAACTTTCTGGGTCAAAAATGGTTGGCCTCCGGTCCAATCTAAAATTACCTCCATCAATTTATGAATATTGGTAGTTTTGTTAATTAAACCTTGTGCTAATGGTTCGACTTCAGCTAACTGAAAACCTGTTAATTTTATGGCTCTACCAATATTAAAAGGAGTACGTTTTTTATCTTTAATTAAATCTGCGGGAGTTGCGACTCCAATCATGGCAAAAGTTAACTTTTGATAATCAGAATTATCTGCTCGTTTATTGTAACAATCTCGGACAAGTGCGAAAAAGTCATCAATGTTAAAAGGTAGGCTGATTGTACTGTCTATTTCATCGATAAAAATTACAATTTGTTGGCAAATAGAAGGCAATAAGTTTTGACTAATAAATTTACTAAACCGTTTGATATTGGAAAGTTTGTTATTGCCTTCCCAAAATTCTTCAATATCAAAATCATCGTCTAAATTTAAGGCAGTTAAAATAGTATCAATAATACTGGCGTACCATTCTGAAGGGGTAATATCATAAATGCCAATTTCTGTCATATCAATGCTGACACAGGCAACGTTTTCTTGTTTTAAGCGTTGCATTGTTTTGACTCGCAAGCTAGATTTTCCCATTTGCCGGGAGTTTAATACATAGCAAAATTCTCCATTTTTTAAACCTTGATATAAGTCTTCATCTGCTTGTCTTTTGACATAAGTTTTGGCATGAATTGGCAGACTTCCACCGATGTAGTATTCGTAATTATTCATAGTTAATTTGAAGAAGGAAAAGGGAAGAAGCAAGAAGCAAGAAGTGGATAGAAATTCCCACCCTAACCTGATAGCTCAAAGCTTTTAGTTGACAGCTAGTTATACCAATTTCATAAAATATTGCAAAGGGTGAGGACACACTTAACTGGGAACACCGGAGCTGGGAACAGAGAAAGAAAAACATAAATATTAAAGAGGAAAAAAGGTGGAAATTTTAGAATTTATGGAATTTATAATTTTTTCTTTTAAGAAGAAATCACAAATTAAGATGTAACTGCCTTTGCGTGAATTTGGTATTAAAGTATTAATCTTTAGATTTCCACCAATAGACTAAAGCATCATAGCAATATTGTATGAAATTGGTATAAGTTAGGGCTTGCTGATTAAATCTAAAAGCATTGACATATAAAGAAAAGTGCCTTTTTGGGGTCGAAAAAAGTGCGCCTATTTCAGTCATTAACGCTCAAAAAGTTAGTATTTTAGGCGCATAGTTGGGCAGAAAAATCTAGGGACAATTCTTACTTCTACCTCCTCGCTCCCGACCCATTTCTCCTGTCTCCTGTCTCCTACAAAGAGCAAAAAGACTTTCCATACGCAAGCCCTAGTTAGCTTGTTGAGTTTGGCGATCGCTCTACTCAAGCTACTCAAAGGTTAGCTCCGCCTCAATTTATTAGAGTATGATATTCATCAATCAGATACACCTATTTTTATTCTTTTTATTTTGATTCTTTTCTGCTTCCTAAAATATTGATAATTAAACCTTGCAAAAAAATCATTATGTTATAATTATTATACCAATTTCATAAAATATTGCAAAGGGTGAGGACACACTTAACTGGGAACACCGGACCTCGGAACAGAGAAAGAAAAACATAAATATTAAAGAGGAAAAAAGGTGGAAATTTTAGAATTTATGGAATTTATATTTTTTTCTTTTAAGAATAAATCACAAATTAAGATGTAACTGCCTTTGCGTGAATTTGGTATTAGAATCAAGAAAAAGAAAATATTGGAGTTAAGGCTTCATTTTTGATTATACGTCTACCTCTAATCAACTTAAATTAACTTAATTTGACTCATGTTAAAACAAATATTCCTAATTAGTTTAACTTCATCATTGTTTTTCCTAAATTCTGAAGTTTCTAACCCTCAAATTTTTCCTAATTATTCTGAATCTAATCTGAGAGTATCCCAGAAAACTTCTACAAGAAAACAACAACTGATCGATCGATATTTGGAACTTATAGGAGGCGAAAAAACATTTCAAGAAGTAATTCGAGCTATGTTGTCTCAAATGGAACAACAATTCAGTTCTATTTTAACTTCTGAATTAGTTGAAAATCAACAACTTTCTCCCGAAGAAAGGCAACAAATTACAAATAAGCTCAACCAAGAAACAACCAGTATTATCCGGAAATCTAATCAGATGTTTCTCGAACGTATTAGCTATCAACAAATTGTTGAAGAAGTTTACTATCCTATCTATGATAAATATTTTACAGAAGAAGATTTGCAGACATTAATTGAATTTTATCAAACTCCAACCGGAAGAAAAACTATTGAACTTCTGCCACAATTGTTTCAAGAATCTATGCAAAGAACAGCTCAGGTACTCAACCCAAAAATTAAGAGTGTTATGCAAGAGATTATCGCTGAGGAATTACAACGTATCAACTAATACCATTTCTCAAAAACTTTTCTACATTTTGTTGAGTAGGGGAGTAGAGGGGTGGGGGAGAAGTAAAAAGTAAGAATAATTCATATTAACTGGGCTATTTTTAGCAAAAAAGTGATTCTATCTGTTGTGATTAATTAATAACTGAAGTATTACCCAAGTATAGTGTTACTTTTAGGAATTGGTATAATACCATTTTGATAAATGTTTGCTACAAATAACTAGGGGATTTTTTAGGAGTCAGGAGTCAGGAGTCAGGAGTCGTATGGGAATTGCTTCAATACCACTTTTTAGGTTGGAAATCATCTTTTTTGTCAAAGGGATGTCTCCTGAAAATTATTTTTATCCCTCTTACTATTCGTAACATTCTTTTTTCAAAATGGTATATTGAAGAAGGAGACAGGAGACAGGAGACAGGAGACAGGAGGAAAATTACTTATGGATAGTCAACGAAGGGCCGCTCCGCGTCTACGCTCCCCCAAGTAATTTTGAACACCCCCGTTGACGGTGGGGTATTAAATCCACAAAGAAAATGATAAACTAAAGTCCCATCATTGAGTTTTTACTTCCTAATTCTTCTGACTTTTGATTTATAACTTATAATTTTAATTTCCGTGAAACGGTATAACCCTCTTCCTTCTTCCTTCTTCAAAAATGAACTCGAAAATATTCTTTATATAAACTACACAAAGGCATCACAGCATTTCCCCGAAATTTAACTAATCCCATACTCCGCAATTTAAAAGCCTCAATTGTACCAATTTCCACAGGAGTTTTTGCATTAACAACTTTTGTCATTGCCTTCTGTAAAGTTTCATCTTTTTGCAAGTTCAACAAATGTGGATGTAAGTGATTATAATAAGGTCCTTCATCAGTTGCTGCCAGTTCTAAAAGTCGTTCTAAAGTAATTTTTTCACTAGCAATTTGATAAAGTGCTAGACGTACTAAATAAGGATGGCCTCCTAACATTTCCATTAGTTTTTCAGACCAATTTAAAGACCATTTTAAACCATGTATTTCTACTAAATATTTTACCTGTTCTAAATTAAATTCTGGCAACTCAATTCCTAATCCCACATTGAAGGGAGACTGATTAATATTCAGAGGAATATAAACTTCCTTGGAGTGAACAATTATTAATCGTAATCTTTGCCAATCAGGATTATTTTTACCTTGTTCGTGCCAAGCTCTTAATAAGGCAAAAAAATCTGTTGCTAGACCGGGATTTTGGAAAATTTTGTCAACTTCATCTAATCCTAAAACTATGGGAGCTTTAATTTCAGCGAGCAAATATTTATCAAAATATTTTGTACACCTTTTTTTCACTCCTAAGACTTTTTTCCAATATTTTTCTAACTGTTCTTCTAAACCCAATTTTTCGCTAATACTTGCACAAAACCACTGCAAAAATTTGTCTAAGTTTTCGATAAATTCCGTATCTATAGTTTGAAAATTTAGATCAACTATTCGATGACCTTGCTGACTAGAATGAGCTAAAATTCGGGATAATAAAGAACTTTTTCCCATTTGTCGAGGCGCTTTAATTCTAATTAATGCGTTGGGTTTAACAATAGCTTGAAAACATTCTGATTCGATAGGCGATCGCTCAATATAAAAAGGAGAATTTAAAGGAACTTGACCATAAGGTAGTTCTATATCGTGTTTTTTCACTCTTATTAAATTTGATGTAATATTCGATAATTCTGCCAAAGCAACTTCAGCGTCTAGATAGCGTAGATCCAAGTGAATATTCACCATTTTCATTAAAAAATTAACTAACTCATCACTGACATCGGAAAAGTAAAAGAGTTTTTTACAGTTTATTTCTCCATAGCTATTTAGGGGAAATAGTTGGGGAGGTTTTCCTGTTAAAGCTTGAATTGCAGTTACTCCAACAGCATAAATATCGCTAGCAAATTGGGGTCTACCTTGTATTTGTTCTACAGGCATATAACCACGAGTTCCAATGGTAATAGTGCTAGTAAATTCCCCATACTTACCAACTACTATCGTACTAACTTCTTTAACTGCTCCAAAATCAATTAATACTAATTTCCCACCAGTTTCTCGCCTCATAATATTTGCCGGTTTTATATCCCGATGAATTACATTATTTTGATGAACAAAACTCAGTAATTCCAGAATATCCGTTAAAAATTTGATGATTTTAAATTCACTCCAATAGGAATTCATTTCTCTAGTTAAATCGTGACCAACTATCAGTTCTTGAACTAGGAAAAATTCTCCTTCATCTTCAAAATAAGCATATAAAGTTGGGATTTGAGCATGGCAACCTAATTTTTTTAAAATCCTACCTTCTTGCTCAAATAACCTCTGAACTTCTAAACTTTTTTGTGTCGGTTTTAGCCTCTTAACAACACATTTTGGTTTGGGAATTTCCGGCATATCTAAATCTTCTGCAATATAAGTTTCACCAAATCCACCACCTGTGCCTAATTTTTCAATAATTTGATAACGTTGATGTAGAATTTTTCCGATAAGAGAATTATTTTTAGACATAAGTAAATACTTTGATCAAAACTTTAATTATTTTCAGAAAGAAGAAGGAAGAAGTAAGAAGGAGGAAGGCATTTAGTTATCTCGGAGATCAGGTGGATTATTGATATTTGATTATTTCTCCTGGGAAGTGCTAACCAAATAGCTATTCCTTGAAGAAGGAGACAGGAGACAGGAGACAGGAGACAGGAGGAAAATTACATGGAGATTCGCTCCCCCAAGTAATTTTGAACACGACCGTTGACGGTGGGGTATTAAACCCACAAAGAAAATGATAAATTAAGAGTAGTAATAACGACTACTATAGATAAATGTTACTCTAAATTTTTTAGGTATCCTAGAAATTTGTTAATCAAGCGATCGCTTTCTTCTTTTATACTCATAGTTTTGGTCATTTTTCCAGAAAATTTAGATGCCTTTTCTGTCTATTATTACCCCTTAATATCTGTATTCTATTTTTTAGCTTGCTTGTTCATTCCATCGAGACTTTAATTGTAGTGATTTTCAAATAGATAGACTACAGTGGCCAAAGTATTTTCCTACTCCCTCTCTTGGTGCGCTACCAGATGCGTCTGTCACCGACGCGGGGTCGCACCGCTACTCCCTAACTCAAAAGAATTTTGTAGTTACTAAAATGGGTAGTCCTGCATGGTAATGGTGAGGATATATATTTTTTAATTTTTCTCACACTCCCCATCCCCCATCTCCCCACACTTCTTTTACCATTACTATGCACCACCACCCTAAAATGAATTGCGCTGTAAAATTATCTTTTTATTTTTGGTTTAATACCCCACCCTCTACAGGGTGTTAACAATTGCTTGGGGTTATAAGACACGGAGTGGCGTGTCGAAGACTATCCCCATCCATTTTTTCTTCCTTCTTCCTTCTTCCTTCTTCCTTCTTCCTTCTTCAAGGTGTATTTTGCACAGGCCAGATATTTTGTGGAACAAAACACACCCTATTAGACTTCTATAAAATCAGAAAATTACTCTCTTACTCGCACATCAATCACACTAGCATTAAAATTATAATCCGCACCCTCCAACTCAATTGTCATACCAATTTTTACCTTAATATTTCCTAATACAGGACCATCATCAGTCACTCTACCTTTACCTTCCAAAGTTAATAAAAGATTCCGACTAAAAAGTTCTTTATCTCTAGGATCTGGCAAAGCTTTGACTGAGCCATCAGGCTGAGGAACTGCCACTTTTCGAGTCATAAATTCCACAGATTTTAGGTCAACTTTTCCATAAGGTTGATTTCTAATAATTAATTGAGTTTTCTCTCCTTCCCTTAATAATTTTTCAGGGTTCCGTCCTTTTAAACCTAAAGCAATAGCATCTACTTCCATTGGTTTAGTAATAATATTACCCACTTGAGCAACAGAAGTTTTATTAGTACCAGGAACGATAAATATTCCCAGTAATACCATTAAAATTATTAACACAGCGCCCACATCTAAGACACTGACTTTACCAAATAATCGTCCTTGAGAATCCAGAATTTTCATAATTTCATCAACTAATAATTACAAGTGATATTGGGTATCATTTATTGCCATTCTTTTGTCGATAACCAGGATGGTTAGGTAATAGACATCTCCTCCACGCATAGGGAGTAGGCAGCTTTGCTGTAGGCATTAGGGAACCCACCCCTCGCCCCTCCCCCTCCCAGGAGGGGAAATAACTGATAATTTATGTGTGAGAATTGATTTGATTTTGGATTTTTACCAGATTTCTAATACACATAATTTTCATTTAGAAAATCTCTTCTTAAAGATATTACCACTTAATATCATGTTTAGCCAAGCACCAATAATAGAGTTTTGTAATTGTACATTTAACACAATAAATATCATTAAAATTTGCCAGCGTAACGATAAATAAAGATTTGTATATCTGTAATTAAATTGACTTTAATAACGTGGTAAATTGTAAATTTTAGGTAATACTTATATATTTTTTTCGACGAAAATTTTATTTTCAAAATAAGTTCAATGTAAGCATTTCCTGCGGAATGCTGCGCAAACAGCTTTTTAATGAATGAAGCAAACATTCGTTTTTCTACTACATTCTCAACTAAAGATTCATACTATTAAGCTTTGATAAAAAAGCAATTTTATCCTTTAAAGCTGATAACGCAGTTCCGACCATAGGAGCCTAGCTGAAGTCCACATTTCCTCGGATAAGAGGCTAGCTGACTGCTGAATGCTTACAGTTAAATGGATGAAGATAAGGAGGTTTTTTATTAGCTAAACTCCCTTATCTTCGGTAGTAAAATCAAATTTTAGCTTTGCGGAAAAGCTATCAATAACTTTTGTAGTGAATGACAACAACAACCAAATATCATTCACTAATTTATTTGTAATAGCAGTTGAAGGAAAAATTAGGACAAATAGCAGTCGAAGGAAAGGTTAGGACAAATCAAAAATGATTGACTTTTAACTTTTGACTTTTAACTTTTGACTTTTAACTTCCGCGTAGCTAGTACCTTTTAATCTAAAAGCTCATGTTGAAAAAACTATCTCTAATTACTCGTTCTTCCTTTCGTCAAGTATCATACCCATTAATATCTGTAATGGTCGCTGCTAGTTTATGTGCAGGTACAGCATCTCCCAGTCAAGCTATTCCCTGGGGAGAATTAATTTTCCAGAGTATTCAGATGATTCAAATTTCTAACCTGTCTGACCGCCAAGAAGTTGAACTTGGTAAACAAATTAATCAACAATTATTAAAACAGAGAAATCTTAAAATTTATCGCGATCGCGCAGCTAACGAATATATTAATAGAATTGGCCAAAGATTGGCTGCTGCAAGTCCCCGTCCAGACATTCCCTATACTTTTCAAGTAGTGGAGGATGACAGTATAAATGCTTTTGCCACTATGGGAGGTTTTGTTTATATCAATACTGGTTTAATGAAAGCTGCAGAGAACGAAGCAGAATTAGCTAGTGTTGTTTCTCACGAAATTGCCCATATTGCTAGTCGTCATGCAGTAAAACAGTTACGTCAGACATTATTGGCCCAGGGTTTAGCTACTGCAGCAGGTGTAGATGATAGTGTTGCTGTCCAAGTTGGGGTAGAATTAGCATTACGTCGGCCTAAAAGTAGGGAGGCAGAATTTGAAGCGGATGCAATAGGTATTGAAACATTAGGTAGAGCGGGATATGCTCAGTATGGTGCAATTACATTTATGGAAAAATTGCTAAAAAAAGGTTCTCCACCATCTTTTCTTAGCACTCATCCCGCAACATCAGCGAGGATCGAGCAAATGAAACAAATGATTGATCCGGAATTTGCTTACAATGGTGATGGGTTGGATGATAGACGTTATCAGGTTATTGTAAGTCAATTAATTCCGTAGTTAAAATTCACTGAAAAGTTGGGTTCTGAAACTTCACTTTTAGGCAACAGGCAACAGGCAATAGGGAATAGGGAATATATGGGAAAAAAGTATGTTTGCAAATATAGAACCCCTAACCGTATCTTTTAGCTCTCTCCAGAAAATAGGGAGTAGGGAGTAGGGAGTAGGGGGGAAGAATTGATGACACGCTCTACAATAATTGATTTGATTTTTGATGATTGGAAATGTCTTTCTCCGAAAAGATATATGCTTAAGTTAAGTAATAGGAGCGACCGCCTAAATTTTTAGAGATGCCACTCAGGGGTTCTATAAAGTATTTTTGCAAAAAGGAGAGATAATTAGGGTTTGCTGAAAAAGTCTTATGGGTAGAAGGTAGGAGTCAGGAGTCAGGAGAAATGGAAATCTAGAGGAGGTAGGAGTAAGAATTGTCCCTTGATTTTTCTACCATAGTCAGCTCAAAATACTAGCTTTTTGAGCGTTTTTAACTGAAAAGCTGGCACTTTTTTGAACCCTAAAAAATCTACAACCTTTACCTGTTAATGCTTTGAGATTTAATCAGCAAGCCCTAATTATTAATTATTAATTATTAATAATTAATTGTTGAACCCTTCTTCCTTCTTAACACAAAAATTATCAATCCAACCTCGCTGTACAAACAATGGAAGTAATGAACCCACATCAACTTGAGGTTCAATATCAGCGACTTTTTCGCAAACAATTTCAAATGGATAATTCTCTTGAAAAATCTTTAGTAATTCCCATTCTTCATTGTTTGGTAAATCAATTCGCATATCATAACCCTGTCGCCACAAAAATATTTTCACCCCACCTTCATCTAAACTTACCATTTTATCCCCTTGATGATCGGGTTGATTGACCTGCCAAATCCTATGAATAGGATAAATAGACTCTAATAAAACACTATTTTTCGGTAAATACAAAATCAACTCTCCCCATTTTTCTTGAGGAACTTCACCCAAAGCTTGAAAATCTAAACCCTTTGTATCTTCACCACAAAAAACTCGATGCCAATGCCATTCTAAACGTGCTATATCTGGCAGATATGGTAAATGTTTTACTGGTTCAAAATCTGCCAGAAAATCTGCAAACTGTTCTCCATAATCTCCTAAATCAGGTGATAAACAAGGAAACTGATTAATAAACTTTAATGCAGTTGCTTCAAAAAACTTTTCTCCCACTAACTGACATAAAACAGGATAAATTGACATTAATGTATTACTCAAATTCCCAACAATATTACCTCTGTAAATTGCCAAAGCTTCAGCAGGTGTTAAATTATTTGGTGCCTTAATATGTTTGCTTAATTCTTCTATACTAATACTGTCTTTTTTCCATACAGCTTGGAGAAATAAATTTTGTAGAGTAGTATGTTCCATTACCAAATAATTAATAATTAGGGTTTGCGCTCAAAAGTCTTTTAGTAGGGGTAGGAGACAGGAGACAGGAGACAGGAGACAGGAGAAATGGGAATGAGCGAGGAGGTAGGAGCAAGAATTGTAAGAATGATTTTTCTGCCCAACTATGAGCCTAAAATACTAAATTTTTGAGCATGAATAGCTGAAAAATTTGCACTTTTTTAGACAAAAAAAAAGCTAAAGTTTTTAGATGTAAATGCTTTTATATTTAATCAGCAAGCTCTAATTAAATAATTAAATAATTCAGGTTAAAAGCCTCCCCTTGAAAGGGAAAAAAAATCAATTTTTTCCTTAAGGGTCAATCCTCTCCCTAAAAGGGAGAGGTAATTATCAATTATCCATTATTCATTAATGAACTGACCTTTTGTAATAATTTTTCAGCCTTATTTGCTTCTGCCATTAACACTTCAAAACTCGGAATATCTGTATCCCATTCGATTAAAGTAGGTACACTGCCAAACCTTACTAAAGCTTCTTCATACAACTCCCAAACTGGAGGATGTACGGGATAACCGTGAGTATCTAATAGATAATTTTCCTTTTCTTCATAACCTGCTAAATGAATTTGTTTAACCCTTTTTGCTGGAATACCATCCAGATATTTTAGAGGGTCAATTCCATTATTTATAGCATTAACATAAAGATTATTTATATCCAGAAGTAAGTAACAGTCAGCTTTTTTTACTAATCCCTCAATAAACTCCCATTCCGACATAGTTGAATCTGTAAAAGTTAAATATGGAGAAGGATTTTCAATCAAAATTTGCCTACCTAAAAATTCTTGTACTTGCAGGATACGCGATGCCACAAAATCCATCACCTTTTCTGTATAAACCAGCGGAATTAAATCGTTAAGATAGTGACCACTAACAGATATCCAAGATAAATGGTCAGAAATAAAATCTGGTTCAACTTTTGCTGCTAAATTTTTTAGGCGAGTTAAATAATC
Organism: Okeania sp. SIO2C2; assembly: GCF_010692625.1. Taxonomy (NCBI): domain Bacteria; kingdom Bacillati; phylum Cyanobacteriota; class Cyanophyceae; order Oscillatoriales; family Microcoleaceae; genus Okeania; species Okeania sp. SIO2C2. Next base: position 58,406 of record NZ_JAAHGM010000021.1, on the reverse strand, counting down.
TAAATTTAATGGGTCTGTTGAACCCAAAGACATTCCTACTCCATGTAAAGTGACAGGATAATTTTGACGAATTTTTTCTAAATAAAATAGTGGTAAACCACCAGCACATAAATAGTTATCTGATAAAACTTCAAACCAATTTACTTTCGGTTTTTGAGTCAGAATATATTGATAGTGGAGGGAACGTAAAGCAATTCCTGAACCTTGAATTGATGATGACTGAATGTAGGGTAAATCTCCCTTACTTTGCCACTTTGGATTAACATCAAATTCTAGTTTTTGAGACTCTATTTTAGTTGTCATAATTGTCATAAACTGTTTTTATTTAAGAAGTAAGAAGGATTTGACTGAAAAGTTGTCGCCCCACATCTACAAACTCCAATTAAAAAGAAGGAAGAAGGAAAGACCGAATAACTGGAAAATTGGATTAGGATGAAAGGTTGTCGTTCCACATATACAAACCCCAATTGAGTGCATCTCATATTTGTAAAAACACTTTTTTCCTATTACCTATTATACCAATTCCCATACATTAGTGCTATACTTGCGCAATACTTCATTTATCAACTAATTAGCAGAAGTCGAATCACTATTTTTACTAATTTTAGCTAACTTAATATTCATTATTATTATGTTTTTTTCTCCCCCACTTCCCTACTCCCCTACTCCCCTGCTCAACAAAATGTAGAAAAGTTTTTGAGAAATAGTATTTCCTATTCCCTATTCCCTAAAAGCAATAAATTTTTGGCTTTATTCAAAATTGAGATATACCCATAAAAAAATATGGCATCTTTTAATTATAAGCTGATTTGATGAAATATAGAAATAAAGAAAGAGATACTTCATATAAAATATTTTTCTCTTCTCAATTCTATTAACCTCAAATCATAACTTTATTAAAAAATACCACAAATAATTTTTGTAATAATAATTTAACTTTTGGGGTTGCACATTATGGAATGATACTGCCAAAAATAGGTTTAGACTTTGACGAAAAAAACCTAATATTAATCGTTCTAGCAATTATCAAATCCAAAATCAAATTCAATCAAAAATCTCAAATCATTCGCCACTGTGCAACGCCTAACTTTTTAGTTAATATGTAGCAAGTCTATTCCTTAAGAGTTGCACCAACAATTTTCTCGCAAGTACCCTCAGCAACATAAATCCACTCGTTAGGATCTCCACTTACTGTTGACTGACCTGAACAGCTATGGCCATTAGCATTACAATCATTCATGCCAGCTTTAACAATACCAGCACATTTTTCCATACCTTCTTTGCCTGCAAGAGCTTCCTGACTATTACCAAAAGTGGTAAGACCAACAGCTAAGACACCAGTTATCGCACTAGCTACAACTAATTTTTTGTTGATGTTTTTCATAATATTATTTTCTCCAATTAATTTAGTTCAACCTTACACTTATAAAGTATTTAGTATCGATATTAAGATAGTCTATGAAAAATCTGAGATTCACCTGAGAAAGTGGTAAGGGTTTAGTGAGTATTTTTTTGCACTAATATCGGGTCATTCCTACACCAGTTCAGAACTTACTTAACTCCTATTTCTCATCAGATAAAGTTTTCTTAATTTATCATAAATTATTAGATAATTTATTCTTATTTATCCTCTACTTTCTATTCAATAAAATAAAATTTTCATTCCTGGCTTTTAGGTTAATTAAATTGATGATATTAGTTGAACTCATAGACATCTCCAAAAATTAAAAATCAAAGCAATTATTATCTATAAATTGTCAATTATTTATCCCTGTTCCCTATTCCCTCTTTTCTAGATATTTCTATTAAATAATTTGCGATTATCCTAGCTTCTACTTCGTAGCATGGATATAATCAACAAAGTAAAATTTGGGCATAATACCAATTTGAAAAAAGAATGTTACGAATAATAGAGGCAATTAAAATACTTTATAGGAGATGTCTCTTGGGCTAAAAAGATAAATTCCGATCTAAAAACTGTTATTAAAGCCATTCATTCTTACTCCTGACTCCTGACTCCCCTCCCAGGAGGGACGGGGGTGGATTGGGTTCGGGGTGGGTTGATTCCTTACGAAATATCCTAGCTATTTGTAGCAAACATTTATCAAATTGGTCAAAAATATTATTAATCGAACACTGGATAGATATCATTTTCAAAAATATCCCGAATCCAACCAGGTAAATGCTTATGCTTGTTAATATCAGTATCTGAACGCAGATCCACTTTATAAGTAGAACTTCGGGGAGCTATTTCTGGTACCCAAGCTGAGTGTAGTGGGAAGCCACACTGAACATCTGGGTGTCCCAGTTTTGCTATCGGACCTGCTGCTAGATTTCCTGCTTGCCAAATCCAGAATTCTGACTGTCCGCTAGATACAGTCAGCATTGCCACCACATACCCTTCTAACTCATTGCTCTGACCCTGCTTAGGAACATAAATCGGAGTCGTGAAACTCGTACCGCGAGGCACAACCCAGAAATCTTTTACTTCCATATCAGTAGGAGACCACCGTAGGATACCAGCTTCTTTCCAGGAAGGTAGATCCTCTACCGGAACATTTCGGAATGGATGATTAGCGTACAGTTCCACTAACCTTCTGGGAACCATTTCGCTCATATAACCGTAGAAATTAACCCAAATATTTTCAAATTGCCCTGGACTCGTTCCTTGAATTCCACTGTAGGTGGGAAGCGCAACTCCCCAGAAATCCTCAAAGAACTGATATTCACTGCTTTTGATTTCCCCTGTTTGAGCGTTGACGACGTATTTACCAAATCCTTGCTGGTCATAAACGCCGGGAGGGGAGCCATAAAACTCTGGAGGAACAAATTCTAGTCGAGTAGGCCACCGCACATCCCATCGCTGAAGCGACTCGCTGACATCATGGCCAGAAGCATGAACTAAATGCAAAGTGACCCAATCTTCCTTATCCTCATAGTTGGCAAAGAAGTGAACGCACTCGCGCGGAATCTCGACGTGTTTGGCAACTGCTGCTCCTCCATCCAATTGCGATCGCGGTACAAACCAAATCTGGTTATAGGCAGACTGCGGTTCCGTCCGCACTCCTGAGAAAACCATTCGCATATATTCGATTAAAAATGCTGTGTCGATGATGACGACATAATTGCGTGTCACGGCAATTTGGTGGGTAGACTGTTTGATCACCACTGGTTTCCCCGTGTTATCATCGATAATTCGAGTAGTTGTAAATTTTCCTGCACCATCCCAAACGTGCAAATAGGTATCAGGTTCAATTAAACCAGCGGCTGGGGGAATTTCAAAAATAGGATTAATTAAGAAAATATCTCCAGTATGCTCATCGTAGGCAGTATGAGCGCCACTCATGTGCATGGGAAAGATCCAGGGAAACTTGATATCTCCAACTCCAGGGATGCCATCAATTTCCATTGCTTTCCATTCACTATTTGATCCTACCGGGGTTACGGGGGATAAGGTCGTCATGTCAAACTCAAACGGACGACCGGAATCAATTGTAGCCATCATCCGCCAAGAACCATCCTCTGGGTCTCGAAAAGCTTGCAAGGCAGTATTGCATTGGTTTTGCACCCCCAGCAACAGGTTCATACGCGCTAAACCACCACGATTACGAAAGCGAAATAGCCTTCTCCATAACTGCCATTGAGATTTTTCTTGAATTTTGCGATCGCAGATCACAGAAGGAGTTTCAAAGGGAGCACTTTTAATATGGACGCGATCGCTGTTAAAATCTAAGCGATACAATTGTCCACGGCCATTAAACCATGGGGTATCTCCTCCTTGTGGTGTAGGTACTATCCAAAATGCGTGTCCCATCATATCCCCAGGTACAGTTCCCTCAATAGTATTGAGATCGAGATCGAGGGATTTAGTGTTTTGATAGGGGGTCTTGTTGGGAAGAGCGACAGAATTCATAGATTTCCTCTCTGGAAGTTATTTGAAACCATTTTAATTCAGGACATATTGTATCACAAAATGAGTAATTTTGCAAGAGATTGATAGGACTTATTTAGTGACTATCTAATATCATGTCCGGTAGCATCGGTATTGTAAAAGGGTAAGAATTTAGAATTCTGCAATTCTGCAATTCATAAATTTGAGATGAAGGCTTTATTTAAGGGTATTAACCCCGAAAAAACTTAAATTTCCTGTAGATATTCACCCTTTGGTTTACACAAACGATAAAGTGCGGACATGATATAATTTAGTTAGGACTTATATAAAATCCGGTTGAACATTCGTCATTGCGACGACAGGAAGCAATCTCAGGAGTGCGCGGAGATTGCTTTCCTTACGGAATGCTGCGCAAACCTTCCACTCCGTTCCAGTCGCAATGACTTAGGTATATTAATTATCCGGATTTAATATTACGCAAAGAAACCCGGTTTCTAGGATAAATCGTTGTTTTGAGCAATAGATGTCTACGAGAAACTGGGTTTGGGGGGTTCACCTGCGTAAGTCCTGTTAGTATTTGTATCTTGTTACCACAGATTGTTCCATACTTTTGAAAGCAATTCATTTTTTAGCATGGATATAATCAACAAAGTAAAATTGAGGAATTAACCACAATTTCAACCAACCATAAATTCCCATTCCCAAAAGTGCTGTAATTACTAAAGGTAAACCGACTTTGATACGCAAATTATCTGGAAAAATAGCAACTCCAGACACAATAATTATGAAATAAGTTATCAGGAAAATTTGTAATCTTTGTAGATTTTTCAATGCCTGACGACAACTACTGCAATGCTGAGTATGTTGTTGATAACGATCCAATAGTGAGGCATGATTATTATTTATTAGAGAGTTATTTTTCTCACTAATTCCCACTTCGCTCCAAGGTAATTTACCACCACAATATTTATCAAACCAATTTCTAAACTCAATGACTGAACGATCTGCATTTGTAGGTAATTTATAAGCTGTTTTCCAACTTTGACTTGATTGTTTTTGTTGCAGTAAATATTCCTGCTGATTGAGTAAAATCATATCTCCATCAAAAACCAAGTTGCGAATTTTTATGTGTTCCCACCAACGTGGTGTTAGTCGATGAATTGTTTTAGCAAAGTTCCTAGAAAACTGAGCAATAACTCTAGATTTACCAGGAGATACTGGTAAAGCATAAATCACAAGTCCTAGTTTCTTTTCAGTATTACCTAAACTAATTTCATATTCCAAACGAGAAGGTGGTTCAAAAGTAATTTTTACAGGTAAACTTCCAGGGATAAAAATTTCAATTAAATTGATTGTTGATTGTAAAATCTCCATAACTTTTGCTATTGCTCTGTTTCTATCACCTTGTACTCCGTGATGAGCAAAAGGAACATGACTTGGATCTATGACATTTTCTATGAGAATTTCCCAATCATATTCTAGATCGCGGACATAAGAATACCACACAAAACCTTTCTGAGCATCTATTTGTGGTGATAATGGTAGGGGTGTAATTTCAGCTATCTCTGCTGTTTTCGCATCAGGCCAAACCCAGAGTAAATCGTTTTCCTGGCGTACTGGTAATGAAGTAACACAGAAATTTTGTTGATTTTTTGCTATAATTCCAGGATTTTCAGCTTGGGGAATATTAGTACAGATACCTTGAGCATCAAATTGCCAACCATGATAACTACACATTAAATTACCAGTTTTATCATCAACACGACCCTCACTTAAGGGTGCTAGACGGTGAGGACAAACATCTAAAAATACCTGGTAATTCTCAGAATATCTTGGCTTCCAGATAACTAAACGTATTCCCAACAGAGTTACGGGAACAGGTATTTCTGGATCGAGGTCTTCAATGGGAGAAAGAGGATACCAGTGCTGAAAAAAGTTAAATTCGGTTTGCATTTTATTTATTATCATAGTTCAAAAAATTACAGTTTTGGAAAAATTCGATGTAGTCATCGAATTTTATTGAGTTTTGTTTCTCTATCTAGATTTTTACATACTTTTGACAACAATTCATTTTTTAGCATGGATATAATCAACAAAGTAAAATTGAGGAATTAACCACAATTTCAACCAACCATAAATTCCCATTCCCAAAAGTGCTGTAATTACTAAAGGTAAACCGACTTTGATACGCAAATTATCTGGAAAAATAGCAACTCCAGACACAATAATTATGAAATAAGTTATCAGGAAAATTTGTAATCTTTGTAGATTTTTCAATGC